>JBDTBU010000196.1:0-2862 GCA_039923935.1 Ktedonobacteraceae bacterium
AACTGCGTAGCGCTCAGGCCGTGCCTATCCGCTATAAACCGGCCAGCCGTTGTGTGATCCGCTACGATCTGGCGCTGCAACACACAGACGGCCAGCAGCGCACGCTCAGTATCTTCGGCAAAGTCTATGCTAATTCCACACAGGCGCGTACAGTCCAGGCGCTACTCCAGCGTCTCTATACCGAACAAAGCACGCACCAAGGGAGCACTATGGCCGGGTATACCCAGCGCACGCCACTGCTGCCTCGTCCCTTGCTCTATGTGGACCAACATGGCCTGACCATGAACGAAGCGGTCCAGCCTTTCACATCCCAGGGTACACTACGCACCGGCACCAAAGTGCTCCAGCCGCAAGTGATCCAACAACGTGGCGGCAAAATCGTTTCCCCAGAGACGCCCAGTGCTGAACTACGTCTGGCTGCCATAGCGTTAGCACGTCTGCACACCAGTTCGGTAGATCCCGGCCAAGCCACACTGCGTCCCGGAGGCAAAGAGGCCAAACGTGCACACGAACGGGCCGCTCTGCTGTCCAGCTATTATCCCGCCCAGGCTACAGAAATTCAGGAGTTAGTGCTCACCCTGGCTCAACGTTTAGAGGTGCTCCAGCCGGACACCTATCGACCCGCCCACGGAGGCTTTAAAGCGAGCCAGTTGCTCTACCGCGACGATGCAGTTTCGGTTGTCGATTTCGACGGCTTCTGCCTAGCTGATGCCGCCCTGGATGTTGGCTACTTCCTCGCGTATCTCCGCCCCAGTGGCCTCTGGTATCAACGCCAGGGTATGCGTGCCTGGTTCGAGAGTGCTGCAAACACGTTTACTACGACCTATGCCGAGGCTATGGGTGAACTCAGCGTGTCGCCCACTGAGATCGCTGGTATCCTACACCGTGCGCAACTCTACACTGCCGCGCTACTCTTCAAAATCGCAACGCGTCGCGTTAATCGTCTGAATAGTCCACGCGCAGCTGAACTGGCAAGCATCCTCAGAGAGATTACTGTTTGTCTTGCTCAGAACATAAAGGGGGAATAATGCTCTTTTCATTCCTGTTTCGCCACCTCAAGGGCTTCCGCCTGCTGGTAGTGTTAGCCATTTTTGTGACTGTAGCACAGGTTTTCTGTGGAATTGTCACGGCCTTTCCCTTGAAATTTATTCCAAGCAAAGTGCAAAACGTTGGCAATGACCCGTCGTGCACGTTTCCTTTTCTCAATCCCATTCTCAATATGTTCGACACTCCCCAGATCGATCCCGCACTCGCGCCGCTGGCCCCAGGCCAGCCTGCACAAAAGCCTGGCTTGTCAGAGTGCCCAATCTCGCCAACCGATCCCCATCCGGTCTTAGTCACCAACCATCATTCCACCAATGGGGTGATTGTCTTCTCCATCCTACTGCTGATCGTCTTTGGCATACTCAACGCTCTCCTGGCCTATCTCGATCTTTACTTGGCCGCTTATATCGCGCATAACCTGACCGCTAGGCTACGCAATCAACTCTTTGACCATCTGCAACGCCTCTCACTTGATTGGCATGGCAAACAGAAAAAAGGCGACCTAGTCAGCCGTGTGACAAACAATATTGCCGACATTGAAAAGCTTGTCACGGATGGGCTGGTCGATCTGCTAGCAGGTGTGCTTACCCTCATTGGGGTCGCTTCTGTGATGATTTTCATCAGCCCGGCGTATACATTGATCTCCCTGGCCGTCGCCCCGGCCCTCTTCATCGCAACACTCGGTTATACAAAAAATATTCGCGCCGCCGCCAAGCGGGCCTCGAAAGCCACTGGTCAAGTTGCGGACGTGGCAACCGAAGATATCAATGCTCTGACCGTCATCAAGGTCTTTACACGCGAGGAAAAAGAGTCAATACGCTTCGGTGCGTATGTTGACACTAATCGCCGGGCCTCACTCCAAGCTGGCGGACTGCAAGCGCAGTTTACTCCGTTGGTAAGCTTACTGGTGGCTCTGGGCACAGCCGCAGTCATAGGTGTGGGCGGCTATGTGGCCGCAGGCAACACGTTCAATCTGGGCTTTGTGGCTATTCCTGCCCAAACCGTGGATATTGGAACGTTGATCCTGTTCCTGATCTTCTTAAATCTGCTCTACCAGCCCATGCGCGACCTCTCGAAACTCGCAACGCTTTCCAGCACGGCCTCTTCCGGTGCTGAACGTATTCAGGAAGTATTCGATCAGGCTCCTGAGGTGCTGGAAGACCAGACTCCCTACACCGGTCCCACGCGGCTACGTGGAGATATCTCCTTCGAGAACGTCGTTTTCGGCTACACCCCAGATCGTCCGGTGCTTAAAGGCATCAACTTGCAACTTCCGGTGGGTAGAAAGGTAGCCCTGGTCGGTCTCTCAGGTGGTGGCAAAACCACACTGGTCAAGTTGATCCCGCGCTTCTACGAGGCCACCCAAGGCACTGTGCGTATCGATGGCGTGGATAACCGCCATTATCCTTTGAAGATCCTACGCCAAAATGTGAGTATGGTCCTTCAAGACTCGGTGCTCTTCGAGGGCACTATCGCCGACAATATTGCTATCGGCAAGCCTGGTGCACAATTGTACGAAGTCATCGACGCGGCTCAGAAAGCCAACATTCACGAGACTATCATCACCATGCTCGGTGGTTATGATCGCATGGTCCGTGAACAGGGCAAGGATCTCTCAGGTGGCCAACGCCAGCGCATGGCTATTGCCCGCGCAATCCTACGTGACGCCCCAATTCTGGTCCTGGACGAGCCAACCGCAGCCCTGGATGTCGAATCAGAAGCCGAAGTCATGCACGCACTTGATAAGCTGGTCGTTGGGCGTACGGTTCTGATGATCTCGCACCGCCTGAGCACTTTGGGCAATGTAGATGAGATTAT
>JBDTBU010000197.1:0-8764 GCA_039923935.1 Ktedonobacteraceae bacterium
GTTGCCACCTTGTTGGTTGGTCTGATCCTGATCTGCGTGCTCGCGCTGGGCGTGATGGTACGCGCTGTAATGCAGCCACACATGAGCCAGGAATTGCGCGTGGATGAAGATTAAAACCATCTAAGCAGTGATTACCCCTCTCACATCGATGTGAGAGGGGCAATCACTGCTTAGACCCCCTCAGCACTTGCAACACCTTGGTCTTTTCTAAGTCGAGGTATTTTTGTATGTATACATACAAAAATATTGAATATGTGGAATGTGCTGAAGATTTTAGTTTTTTACTGGTATACTAGGAGTAGAAGAGACTCCGTTTGCTGGGTTCACTGCAATGTGACTGCGATCTTTTCTGATTCGTTAACGTTAGGTAGGGTACCTTCTTTCCCATTGCGTGGAAGGAACCGCGATCAAACGGTTTGCACACTTGGAGGACAGAAGGCAGAGGAAATCCCAACCATATCTGGAGTTTTCAGGCGAATTCTACGTTTTTTGTGTTGGTGGAGTCACCAGTTTTTTCAGAAATGCATGTGACAGTACAAAATAGTTTCCTATGATTATATAAAAAGTGTATCAATGTTTAAATGTATAGTGGAAGATAGGCGGGGAAGTGGAGGGGGAGACATACAAAAGCGAGAAAGGAACACGCGATGTCGGATGAATCGTCCGTGATACCCAGTGAGATCACACCAGAGCGCAAACCAGCCACTTTGCCGGTACATAGCCGAGCAGCTGCGGCACAGCGTTTGAACGATACACCCCAGCAGCCCACACGTGGCGTCCATTACCTTGCTCCACATCGGAGCGAGCACGTGTTAGGATGGCGGACCAGGAGACATCTGAAGCGTAAGAATTTGCGCAGGAGTAACCAGCATGCTGCGGCCATAGATCGCTTAGGAACACAAGTAACCATGATGCCAATGGCCATTGGGGCGCTGCTGGTTGTTCTGGTTTTGAGCACGGTTCTGGTGGGTGCAGTGGCGCTGGTCAATGCCACCCAACAACGCTTTGGATCAGATGTCGTGACGTTAAATGATATTCTGCCCAAAGATAGTTTGAAAATGTATGATGACCACGGTACGCTGATGTACCAGTTGGTGAAGGATGGGATGCAGACCAGTGTGCCACTTACACAAATCTCTCCCAATCTGATCAACGGAGAAGTGGCTATTGAGGACCAGAATTTCTGGAAGAACGCGGGCTTTGATATCACCGGCATTGTACGCGCGGCCATTGCAGACATGACGTTAGGGCACGCGGTTGAAGGTGGTAGCACGATTACGCAGCAGTTGATTAAGAACGCTATTGTCGGCAACCAGGATACTGCACTGCGTAAATTGCAGGAGATCGTCCTCGCGCCAGATATTACCCGTCGCTATACTAAGCAGCAGATCATGGATATGTACCTGAACACCACGTATTATGGTGAGCAGGCCTATGGAGCTGATGCAGCCGCCTTTATGTACTTCAATTTGCAAGATCAGCCAAATAAGAGCGCAGCTTCGCAACTGGATATTGCGCAGGGCGCCATGGTCGCTGGTCTGGCCCGTAATGGCATCTACTATGATCCCTACCTCTTTCCGCAACACACCTTGGACCGTCTGAAGGAAGTTCTGAACCAGATGCAAGTTCAGGGATATATTACGCAGACGCAGGAGAATGCAGCAATTGCCGAGGCTAGCAGTCCCAACTTTCTCCAACATGGAGTGATCCATAACTTGTCTGCACCGCATTTTGTGAACTACGCCCTTAACGAGCTGGCGCGTGTTCTCAATGTCAAATTGGAGGAGCTTCCGCGTGCGGGTTTGGTCGTGCAAACCACGCTGGATCTGCCTTTGCAGAATCAGATTCTCAAGGTGGCTCAGGACCAAATTAGCGTCATGAAAAAGCCGCATAACTTGTCAAACGCGGCTGAGGTGGTGATTGATTTTCATACCGGAGCCATCCGGGTTTTGCTGGGAAACGTTGATCCGTCCAGCCCCAAAGACGGACAGTTCGATGTAGCATCCGAAGGGTTGCGCCAGCCGGGTTCTTCGTTCAAGCCATTCGTTTATGCCACCGCTTTTGAGGAAGGGCTGAGTCCCGGTATGCCAGTGCGCGACGAACCATTTACCATTCAGATGTGTTGTGGGCTGCCCTCGTATTCGCCACATAACTATGATCTGAGCTATCACGGGCTTGTTCCCTATCGCTATGCCCTGCAAAACTCGTTTAATATTCCAGCAGTCAAGCTGCTGACAAAGGTTGGCGTTGCCAAGGCTCTGAACACGGCTCAGTCAATGGGCATTACGGCCTACAACGGCATCCCCAACTACACGATGGTGCTGGGTTCGCTGGGCGTACATCTGTTGGACGAAACCTCAGCCTATGGAACCTTCGCGGACGGTGGAGTGCATGTGCCAGAACATGCCGTTCAGCAAGTGACCGATCCCACTGGGCGTGTGATCTACCGGCCCGATACGAAGGGCACACAGGTAATTAGCCCGCAGGTTTCGTATATGATGACCAGCGTTTTGAGCGACAACGCCTCGCGTACCTTTGAGTTCGGCAAATGTAGCGCATTGTATCTCTATAGCAATACACAGACGCAGTGTTATCAGGGTAGCCCTGGTATGATTCGTCCTTCGGCTGTAAAGACCGGTACGTCGCAGAACTTCGTCGATAACTGGACGGTTGGCTATACCAGTGATTTTGCCGTGGGCGTCTGGGCGGGTAATAACAACAATACGCCTATGGTCAATGTCACCGGCGTGGATGGCGCTGGTCCCATCTGGCACGCGTCGATGCTGCTGGCCGAACAGGGCTACCCAGTACAGAACTTTGTCGCTCCTGGTGGTATGACGCAGAAGACAGTCCATTATGGAGGAATTACCACCACTGATTGGTACATCAACGGCTTGCCAGAAAACTATGCCCCCTGGAACATTTGATTATGCTCTCCCGGATAGAAAAACGGCGCTGAACACGGTTGTACGTGTTCAGCGCCGTCTTCCTATTATTTGACAGTAATTCCGACACGTTCCAACAGATCGCGGCTGAGATCAGCGCGGTATTTGATAGGCATGCGCGAGGGGATACTATGAGAATCGGAGCCAGTGCTTTGCAAGAGCTTATGCTGACGCACATAAGCCAGATAGGTGTTGGTAATTTCGGGTGTATGACTGGGATGATAGACCTCAATGCCGTCCAGGGGGATCTCTGCCCGCACCTGGTCCAGCAGGTTCGGGCTATAAAAGGTAAAGCTTGGCGAGCGCCGACCAGGGTGAGCGATCAGGCTAACACCGCCGCTCCGATGGGTGGCCTCAACAGCCTCGGACATCGCTACTTTGCTGGATGTATAGCCCGCCGCAGTAATCATACGCAGGGCGTTAGGGTAATCGGGCGCGTAGTCGTGAGCACGTAACAGTGCGATATTGTCGCCAGCCCGGCTCAGTTGCCCACCGTTTTTTCCCAAGATTTCGTTCTGACGCGGAAACGTATAGCCCTGGCTACGCAATGTGTCATAGACCGCGTGGGTGTTTTCCAACTGGCGGCGTACAACCCCTTCAGTGAGCGTTTGCAGCTCGTTAGCCAGAGGATCAAAGCCGTAGCAGAGCAGATCGCCCATCTTGCCGTGCCATTCGGTGCTCATCTCCACAGCAGCCAACACTGGCAAATGGCGTTGTGCACCCAGCGCTTGAATGCTAGCCAGCATGTCCACACGGTCATGATCGGTAACGGCCACTAGATCAAAACCTTCATTGGCCAGATAATCGATCAGTTGCGCGGCAGGCCAGCGTCCATCGCTATAGGTTGTATGCATGTGTAAGTCGATAGATGAATCAGGTGAGAGTGTCAGATGCGTTGTAAGCGGTTCCAAGTGAGACTCCTTCATAGTACAAATAATTGGCGCTCTTCGTTTCCCTTCTATGGTACCATATTTTTTTTCTGGACGATTTGGTGCTTCAACATCAACCCTTCTTCCAAAAAAGGGAGCGCGTCAATGGAAAATTCTGACTTTCGTTCATTTTTCCATTGACGCGCGGTAGAGCTTTCCTCTATACTCTTCCTAATAAGCTGCACGTCTGTAGTTTATTTTTCAACCTGGGTTATCAGCCAAGGATTGCTAGAGCATGGTGAGGCATGAAAACCGGAGAAAGGGGTTTACCCATTGTTGCCAGAGCCACCAGAGGGCGAGGAAGAGAAACCTACCCCTATGTCTACGTCAGAGGCGGGCCGCAAGGGGGGAAGCGTGGTCCGCACGAAGTATGGCGAGGACTTTTATCGGCGAATTGGAAAGAAGGGCGGAACTGCGCTCAAAGAGAAACGTGGCAGTGAATATTATCGTACTATTGCTCAGAAGGGTGGCGCGGCCAACAAAACCAAATATGGGACCGAGCATTTCTCAGTCATGGGAAAAAAAGGTGGCAACGCAACCAAAGTGAGTCAGGGGTCTGAGTTCTATAGTCGGATTGGGAAGTTAGGAGGGATCGCAAAGCGACAAAAAAAGAATTCATAAACACACGAGGGAAGTGGCAATGCCACTTCCCTCGTGTGTTTATGAATGAGATTCGCTGTGTAGTTTGGCTAGACCCTCGATGATTGCTCCGGCAACGTCGGTTTCAGCCGTCGAACGGGCCACGCGCAGGGCATTTTTGATAGCCTTGGCCTTGGAACGTCCATGCGAGATAATCGCAGAGCCGTTGACACCGAGCAGCGGCACGCCGCCATATTCGGCATAGTCCAGGCGTTGCATGACTTTGCGCAAGCGGGGACGGATCACGGCGCCTGCGAGCTTGCCAGGCAGATCGCTGGCGATCTGGGTTTTGATCAAATCGATCAACGTCTCCGACAAACCTTCGCTCAGTTTGAGCACGACATTGCCCACGAAGCCATCGCACACGATCACGTCCGCGCCGCCGGTGGGGATATCGCGTCCTTCGACATTGCCAATAAAGTTCAGGCCAAGGGTGGATGCGCTCTGCTTCAGCAGTTGGTGTGTAAGCTGGACCAACTCATTGCCCTTGCCCTCTTCTTCACCGTTAGCCAGCAGCGCCACACGCGGTGAATCTACATGGAAGAGGCGCTGCATGTAAATAGAACCCATCATGGCGAACTGTTGCAGGTATTCCGGCTTACAGTCAGTGTTCGCGCCCATATCGATGACCAGACAAATGCCATCCTTCGTGGGAAAGACCCCGCCTAGAGCAGGCCGCTCCACGCCCGCCAGACGTTTGAGGGTAAAGAGCGAAGCCGCCATCATTGCGCCACTATTGCCAGCGGAAACGGCTCCCAACGCTGATCCATCCTTAACCAGTTGCAGGGCGCGTACCATCGAGGTGTTTTTGTTGCGGGCTGCGCGTGCTGGATCATGTTCATCCATCGGGATAACTTCATCAGTGTGCACGATGGGCAGGTCGAGTCCCTGGGTTTCGTGTTTGGCAAGTTCGGCTTTGATCAGATCTTCTTTGCCGACCAAGTACACCCCAATCCCATATTCACGGGCGGCTTCGACAGCGCCCAGCACAATTTCACCCGGAGCATGGTCCCCTCCCATAGCATCCAAAGCAACACGGATATTTGCATTCATGCATATTTCCTTAAAATATTTGTAACTATTCCAGAGGGACGCCGGACGCGAGGGTCAGAGGCGTCCCCGATGCGTCCGGCGTATATCCTCACGGCTCGCCAATCGTTCCTTTGACCTGTTCTACCAGTTGGTCCAGGTCAAAAGGTTTATAGACAATATGCACTACCCCAGCCTTACGGAACTCCTCAGCCTCTTTATCAGCATCTAGGAAGGCGGTGACAACAATAACTGGAATATTGAAAGCACCCATTTCCATCAATTTCAACTCGTCCCGTCCATCCAGGTATTGCATCATCAGGTCCAACAAGATCAGGTCGGGATGGATTTCAGTGACAGCATCAAAGAAACGCAGACTTTGCGTGACCATATGCGTCTCGTATCCCTCATCTGCTAGAGCTTCGCGCAACAGATCGGCGATTGTAGGGTCGTCGTCCATAATCAAGATTTTCTTCGACATCGGCTACCCCCTCTTATGTGCAGCATTTAGCTGTGCAGCATTCAGCCAGGTGGCTCAGTTACCATATACGTGTAGTATAGCACAAACTTGCCAGTGGGCTTTTGATGCTGTCTTATTGGCTTGATGCAAATGCTTTCAGTGTTATTTTGTAGCAACTATGCTGTCAGATTTGCTGTCAAATTTTGTAGTTTCCAGCGGCTTAATTATTGCTTTGGCTGGTCAATAGTCTTGTTTTCATTACTTTAAATATTGCTTTCAATCAAATGATCTAGACTATTTGCTGCACTTGACAACACCCAGTTTTAGCCCTATATTTGATCTAGAGGAATGATTGACCATCATTTGATCTAGACTAGAGGAGAAAGGGAGGACTCTTGATATGTCCCCTGAAACAAAAGTAATTGACATTGCAGATGCACTTCGTAAGCGCATTTTGGCGGCTGAATTCGGTACTGGTGGCCGCTTACCATCTCTTCGTATGTTTGCTCAACAATATGAAACGACTCAGCAAACAATGAATACAGTAGTCCAGCGGCTTCAAGCTGAGGGTTTACTATCATCATTAGGGCGTCAAGGTGTTTTTGTCCATATGCCTCGCACTCGCATACCTGGGATAGTTCCGCGCTTTGATCTCTATATCAAAGAACTCGGTATGGAACCTGCGGAAATGAACGTTGTTAAGCCGGAGGTGGTCCCTGCTCCAGTGGATGTAGCTAAGGCTCTAGGTGTGGCCGAAGGCACTCTAGTTGTTCATCGTCTGCGGCGGCAGGGAACGACTATTACTCATATGCGTCTGGCTGAAAACTTTTACCCTGTATCACTGGTCGATGAGTATATATTAGAGCAAATGCAAAAAGATGAAAGGTTTGATGCATTGCTTGCTATTAGTGAGAAGCGCGGCAAAATTGTTAAGCATATTCGTGAAACGGTGATTTCTCGGTTCCCTTCCGAAGAAGAACAGGAACTATTAAAAATCACTCGGAACACCCCTGTTCTCGATGTGCGGCGTACAAACAGCGATGAGGATGGAACAGTGATTATGTATAATCGTATTGCATTTGTAGCTAGTTACTTTGAACTGACGTACGATTATGATGTACCTCACTGGAAGCAATAGCGTTGTAATAATCTTTAAGACATGATACGGGAGTGGATTAATCTGCTCCCGTATCATTTAGTCTCTTTTTGCTCTAAACCAAATAATCCATATCAAAAACACTTGACAATTGCTCTAGATCAATGTATTCTTTAAGAGAAGCTGGTGGAGGCGGCAACCTCCAGCCAGCAGTGAGTTTTCTAGGCAACTATCGTAGTGCGGCTAGCTCTCGCGTTCAGTATGCGCGGGCCTGGGGCTAGTTGTCAAACTCAACGGCTCGCGTGGAGAAGGAAACCCTCATGAAATGGGGAACTCAGAACTCAGTGGGCAAGGATTGCGGTCAACATACCACGACTCGCCCGTATTGCGGAAACGTGGAGTGCTGGTGTCATACCAGTGTCGCGTATCATGAGCGCGTCCAGCACCCAACCTATGGGCAGGCACACATTCAGCAAGCGTCTCGTTTCTTTGGAGCGATACCAAACAGGAGGACGACACGATGAACATTCCTCCTGTCTTCTGGATGGGTCTGCTTGTGGTGGCATTGCTTGTGATCGGCGTTCGTTCGTCGCGTTCTGCCCGTCGATATCCTCCCACTTGGCTGTGTGTGCTGCTGGTTGCAGCTGCGCTGTATGGCATGTGGGTGCTACTCGGTGTGCAATTTGGTCATCACCTGATGCGGATTGGGTAACGAAAGGAGTGTCTCACATGTCTCCTGATCTGTATGTCACCATTTTCTATGTGGCGAGCCTTGTCGTTATCATCTGGTTCTCGTGGAAATTGTTCTGGCCCAAAGAGTAGAAAGGAGCACACGTATGAAAACCCTGAACCCGTTCCCTCTCGACCTGGACGCCTTTCGTGGCTGGCTGCACACGGCGCAGCGTCCCGGCAACATTGCAGGCATCGCCACCAATGACACGGCTTGCCCGCTATCCAGTTTCTTGCACGACACCTATGGCTTTGCCTGGGCCGTCCACTTTGCCGACTACGAACGAATTGACCCGTTGTCCTCTGATGACGAGCCTCACCGTTTGTATGCCCTGCCAGCCTGGGCGCGTGCGTTTGTTCGGCGTACTGATCTGGCGATGGATTGCGAGACGGCCCCTGTTCCCTTCGAGCAGGCGCTACTCCTGCTTGACGAAGCCTGTTTTGAAACACAGAAAGAGGTCTAACTATGGCAGAGAACAAAAACCGTGTGCAGGTGGGTCGCCTGCTCAAAGAAGATGGTGCGCTTCAGGTGTACGAGGTGTCTACGATCTCAGGGTATGGTGTTGGCGGTTTTGAGCTCGTGACAGCGGCTTTCAATAGCACTGGCGTCGCAGTCCGTGTCTCGTGTGGACCGGAATATGTAGGCGGTTCTTTACCAGCAGCCTCTCAGGTGGTGCTCACACGCGACGATTTTGCAGCGTTGATTGCCTCCTACCGAGCCTACGAGCGGGCCGAAAAGAAGCGTCATGGTGCTTCGTCTGACTTCGATCCGTTCCTGGACGAGGGTGAGCTTCCGTAAAGCATTCCTGTCGTGCGTTCATCTCGTCAAGCGTTCGTCTATCCAGCCTGGGGCGCTGTGCTCCGGGCTGCTCTCCCACCATACAACACAGAAAGAACAGGTACACTCATGAGCTTTATTCTTGAAGGCACTATCAAC
>JBDTBU010000198.1:0-6931 GCA_039923935.1 Ktedonobacteraceae bacterium
AGGCGTACAGCATCGATTGCGCCACATGGCGTACGAGATGAGCCAGCCGGCGTAGCTCAGTGGTAGAGCAATGTTTTTGTAAAGCATTGGCCAGGAGTTCGATCCTCCTCACCGGCTCTTTTACACCTCTATAGGGTCTAGAGACTGATCCCTTTGGCTCTATATCGCTGATTCTGTGTCTCTATAGCATGGCAATTAGCGCATAACACATCACACTTGGCAATTTCGACTTGTAGCGTCTCTATTGAGACGCCATTTTTTATCCATTCCCCTACGTTGAATCTCTTTTCTTTGGGATCGCGATGATGAAATTGTAAACATTCCTGACGCCATTCCCCACAATTTTCGCAGTGCAAAAGAGATTTGTATTTCGTATACCACTCCTGCAAAACTGCACGCCTTTCCTTCGTCTCTTGAATACGTTCTTGAGTGTGAGTAGGATACCACTCTTGTCGGTGGTATTCACGCTGATAACGTTTCAAATACTCCTTGCGGCTCTCTCCTGGTTGTTGAAACCGCCATTCTGGTCGAGGATCATCAGCCCCTCTACGATTAGTTGCGTGCTTATTTCCACGATGACTACCCATAATTGTTCTCCCACTCCACATTGCATAATATCTTGTGTTACATACTTCAAACGTATTTTCGAGTTCTGCACTATTATACCTGACTCATGCCAATAATTCAATATATTTTTGGAACAAAAATCTAGCAATGAACTGCTGCTAAAACATCCTTTGGCCTCGCTTGTATACTGAAAACAGAAACAAGAGGAGGCCAGAGCACGCATGTTCTCGCATACAAAGCATGTATTGATTCTTTTCGCAATGTTGATAGGGGCGGTCCTGCTGACAGCCTGTAATGGGTCGGCGACCAGCAATAATGTTGCAGCTACGTTGTTGCATAACGCGCCCGTAGCGCGGGATAGCGCGGTGATTATTCCTTTGGGCCAGGAGATATTTACGCCCTTTATTCGCGTGGTTCAGCTCGGCACGCCTGTTACGTGGCACAATACTGATCGGGTCGCGCATACTATCACGACCACCAGCGAGCATAGCTCTTTCCTGAATCCGCAAGCCTTCGCGCTGCATATTCCAGTAGGCCAGACGACCTCGTTTACGTTTCATAAAGCTGGTCTGTACAACTATTTTGACAATACTCAGGCCACATGGAATAGCAAAGATCAGCGGGTCGCAGCTAACAAGGGCGTGCCCAACTATCCTCTTGCTATGGAAGGGGTTATCTGGGTACAGGGGCCAGTAGCTGGTTTACCACGAACGGTGGTCAATCCTATCCCTGGCAAAGATGAGTTTTTCAAGAATTTTGTTGCTATCCCCAAGGGTGGCTCGGTTTCGTGGCATAACACGGACATGGATGACCATTTTGTGTCATTAGTGTCTGGTTGGTCAGAACCGATCAATCCCAGCGATGTTGGCGTGATCCAGATCAAAGGCACACACGCGCACCCAGGCGGCGAGACAAAGACCCAGACTTTTTCTACGCCTGGCCTCTACTACTATTATTGTAGTGCGCACGCAACGGTGAATACCGCGTGGAAGCGTGTCGAAGCACACAAAGACGCGTCAGAAACACCACTTCCCATGGAAGGCTTTATTCTGGTAACATCGTAAATAACAAGCATAGAATGTAGTAGAGAGAGAAACAGTAAATATTGCAATATTTACTGTTTCTCTCTCTACTACATTCTATGCTTTAAAAATATATTTTTCATGCTACCGATCATCGTACAGGATACGCCCGCAATTACTGCACGTTTGTAGTTCTGAACTGATACGTACGCGTTGGAGTTCGCTGGCGGTGAGGATCACGCGGCAGCACTGGCAAGAACTCTGCTCAACTTTCGAGACGACGCGCCCCTGCTTGATTTTGCGCATACCCTCGTAGCGTTTGAGAACCGTTGCGTCCAATTTTGTAGCTTGTTCTACCCGCTTCGCGTATAATGCTTGTAATTGGACTTCCATTTGCGCAACTCGTGTTGCGCCCGCTGTGTTGGACATTTCCCACGCCTGCTTCGCCTCGCTGATCGCACTGACCTTGCGCGTCAGTGCTTCTTGCTGGGCCTCGGCGGCTTCCATCATCCCCAGCACCTTCTCTTCCTGACGTGCCTGTTGTGTACGCAGGTTCTGCACTTCTTGCTGAATAGTGGAAAGCTCTTTGGGATTGGTCACGTTGCCACTGTACAGGCGTTGTTCATGCTGCTTGAGTCGGCGCACGAGATCATCCAAGGCCCACTCCGCCTCTTTCTGGACCTGTAAACCCTTGGTTAGCTGCTGCTTCGTGGCCCGCTGTTCTGCGAGCAACTTGTTCAGAAGCGGAGTGTTTTGCAGTGAACTGGTCAGGGCTTGTTGCTCTGCGAGCAGACGATCTGCCTCAAGGTCAAGCTGCTGTATCTGGTAGAGCGTTGCTGCTATTTGTGTCGTGCCCATAGGTAAAGTGTGGTCCTTTCTGAGCTAGCGACTTCCTTGTGTGATTGAATAGTATTGTACTCTCCCCATTGTCTTGGGTGCAAGAGATTAATAAAACAGAAGGGTGTGGAGGGCTGAGTAAACCCCTCTTTATTCTGACGCCAGTTTATCATGTGATATACTGAACATCGATGGATGGGCGACCACGAGGGGTCGTTCATGAAGGATTTTTATTTGCAGGAGAGGCAGAGACGCATGCTCTGTCTCAAGAGAGGAACGTATGGGACGACTTGACGGACGAGTTGCTTTTGTCACGGGTGCTGGAAGAGGCATTGGCGCTGGAACGGCCCTGCGCCTGGCGGAAGATGGGGCACGTATCGCGCTAGCCGATCTTGATACGAGCGGCTGCGAGGGTGTGGCCGCCGAAATCCGCAAACTCGGCTCTGAGGCGCTGGTTGTTGAGTGTAATGTGACCGACGCCGCGATGGTGCAGCGGGCAGTTGATGCCACTGCGGCCCAATTCGGCAGGCTGGATATCCTGGTCAACAACGCCGGAGTTACCCGCGATAACATGCTCTTTAAAATGACCGACGAGGACTGGGAGACGGTCATGAATGTACATCTGCGGGGCGCGTTTCTGTGCAGCCGGGCTGTACAAAAGTATATGGTGCAAAACAAGTTTGGGCGCATCATTTCGCTCTCTTCGACTTCCGCCCTTGGCAATCGCGGCCAAGCCAACTACTCAGCCGCAAAAGCTGGTTTGCAGGGCTTTACCCGTACCCTTGCTATCGAACTTGGTCAATTTGGCATTACAGCGAACGCCGTTGCGCCTGGTTTTATCGACACTGAAATGACTCGCGCTACGGCTCGCCGCCAGGGCTTTGATCCAGATGTGGTGATTGCGAACGCGTCCAAGTCTATTCCGGTACGCCGCGTCGGTCAGCCACGCGATATTGCGAACGTGATCGCCTTCCTCTCTTCCGAAGAAGCTGGTTTTGTGAGCGGTCAGGTAATTTACGTCGCTGGTGGTCCGAAAAGTTAAAAGAACATAGTTTTTTGTGTGAAATAGGTACAGGGACGATGCAATCGTTTTTGTACCTATTCACGCAAAAAACCTATAAAAAGAGCTTTTTCTATTATTAGGAGGAACATATGCAACCCTTGGAGCGTCGGCAGGCGATCATCGTCCTCGACTATGGGTCACAATACAGTCGGCTGATCACCCGCCGCGTGCGTGAGTGTCATGTCTATAGTGAACTGTTGCCCGCCACTACTACTCTCGCGCAACTCCAAAAACAGAGTCATCTGGAGATTAAGGGCTTTATCCTCTCTGGTGGTCCTGCTAGCGTTTTTGACGATAATGCACCATCCTGTGATCCCGCGATTCTCACGAGCGGCCTGCCCGTTTTGGGCATCTGCTATGGTATGCATTTGATGGCCCACCAGCTTGGCGGGCATGTGCATCCGGCTAGTGGACATCGCGAATATGGCCCAGCCACGCTTGAAGTGCGTCCCGACGTTGCCAACAAGCCAGCATTAGCCCGCATTTTCGAGGGTATTAGTCCCACACAAGCGCAGACGGATACCCTGGGCAAGTCGTCAGACACCCTACGCTTGCCCGTCTGGATGAGTCACGGCGATAGTGTAGATAGGCTGCCAGAGGGCTTTGAGGTGCTAGCCAGTACTGAGAGCAATCCCGTGACGGCTATGGCTAACGCGCAAGGGCTGATCGGCCTACAATTTCATCCCGAAGTCACGCACACGCCCCAAGGTACCGCTATTATTCGCAATTTCCTCTCCAACGTGTGCGGCTGCTCAGCTTCCTGGACCGCTGATTCGGTTATCGACGAGGCTGTGGCACGCATCCGTCAGCAGGTCGGCTCTGAGCGCGTGATCTGTGGACTCTCCGGCGGTGTCGATTCTGCTGTGGCCGCGCTGCTGGTTTACCGTGCAGTTGGCGATCAACTGATGTGCATCTTCGTCGATAACGGCTGTATGCGTGCGGGAGAACGCGAGCAGGTTGTCGAGACCTTCACTAATCACCTGCACATTCCCCTGCGTGCTGTGGATGCCAGCGAGCGCTTTCTGAGCCACTTGGCGGGTGTTAGCGATCCCGAAGAGAAGCGCAAGATTATTGGTGAGGAGTTTATTCGCGTCTTCGAGGCCGAGGCCGCTGAGCTGGCTACCGATGCGCCGATTAACTTTCTGGTGCAGGGCACGCTCTATCCCGATGTTATCGAGAGTACCAGCCACGACACTGCTGCTACGGCCACGCGCATCAAAACGCATCATAATGTCGGCGGTCTGCCCGACGATATGATTCTCAAGCTGGTTGAGCCGTTGCGTATGCTCTTCAAAGACGAGGTGCGCGAACTTGGCGCGGCGCTTGGCCTGCCCGACGAGTGGGTCTGGCGGCATCCCTTCCCAGGTCCGGGCTTGGCGATTCGCGTGCTCGGCCCTGTTTGCAAAGAGCGCCTGGATATCCTGCGTGCTGCTGATACCATCGTGATCGAGGAGATTCGCAAAGCTGGTATCTATAAGGAGTTGGGTCAGGCATTTGCAGTGCTCACCCCAGTACAGAGCGTGGGCGTACAGGGCGATTTCCGCACCTATGCCAACCTCGTGGCAGTGCGTGCCGTCACCACCGGCGACTTCATGACTGCCGACTGGGCGCGTCTACCCAACGACCTACTGGCACGTATCTCGCACCGCATCGTCAACGAAGTGCCGGGCGTGAACCGCGTGGTGTACGATATCACCTCGAAGCCACCTGCTACGATTGAGTGGGAATAGAGCAGAGAAGATGAAGAAGTGGCAATTGATTGCACCAATTGCCACTTCTTCATCTTCTCTAAAATGTTATTTTCTAAATTGGCTGGTGCGTTGTACCACCGCAAGTCTCGGCTGATGTGTCTGAACGCACAATCAAGTACATATCAATTGTTATTGATCTTGATGATGTCCCCAACGAAAAAAGCGGACCATAGTAGGATGTTACTTTGAATATATTCTCTTTACTCCCCAGTGTTTGTAAAACTTGATAAGTTTGAGCGGCCAGCGCAATTCCCAGTGCAGTATTGCTGCTATCCGTTCCTCCTGATGCAATCGCTAATCCTACCTGTCTGCCATTTAAATAGGGTGCTTTTGATGTAATCTGCGGTTTGAGCGTACTAATGGCAAAATTCAGATCACTCTTAAACGTATTGGGATTAGTATCATCGAGGGTAATCTCACAATAGTTGTGTTCCAGAACACGCTCTTTGGGTTTAGGTGTTGGCGCCATTGTGGGTGTTGGCGTTGACTTCAGCGCAATTGGTGGCGGGTGAATACCCATAGTGTTCGCAGCCAAGAAGAGCATAGCCAGCACCAGCAGCAGGTCAGCGAAGAGCCAACCCGCCGACATGCTAAACGAGCCGCGTAAATCTGTTGGCAAACGCCTCTTCATAAAATATGATCCTTCTTTTTATAGTCGCACTCTCGGCACTAGTTGTCTTAATGGCTACGCATAATAAGTACAGCTATTTCGCCAATTACGGTAAGAACAGCAATAACTACAGATAAATAGACGGCTATTTTACCTACGAGAGAACTTCGTGGCTTGCCAGTAGTTGCAGCTAGCGATTGTGATGTTGCAGCTAATGCTTGTGTGGTGTGCTGCAACTGCGTATCTATGTTACCTAGACTAACGTAGATGCGATCCACCTGCATGGCCGCTTTGCCAATCTGATCGGTCATGATCTGGAAATCGGTGCGTGCCAGTTGCTCTAGTTTTTGGGCTACGCGATCCATCTCTTGTGCCACGTCACGCGTGTTTTGAGCTGATGTTTCCATTTTGTCTGCTACACCGGAGATGTCTTTCACAACCGTCGTTTGTGTGCTTCCAATTTCTTGTACAATGCTTTGCTGGGTTGTAGCGAACTGTTTCACCACATCGCCCTGTGTCTGTGCGATGGTATCCGTTACCTGCTTTTGGGATTGTGCTATCGTATCTGCTACTTGCTGTTGGGTTTTGACGATCTCTTGCTGTGCCGCGTTGAGTGCGCCCAACTGGGTGCTGATCCCCTGGCTCGCTTGCGAATTCTGGATGGCGCTGTCCGCCATGCTTTTCGCGTTGAGTGCCAGATCATTTGAGGAGCCTGCCAGCTTGCCACTGGCATCGGTCAGTTCTGTCAGCTTCTGGCCGTAGCTGTCCAGATTATCGTCCAGTTTATGCAGACCACCAGCCAGGACTGTGACATCGCTATTGAAAATCCCCAGGTCAGTATTAAATTTTTGAATAAGGTCTTGCGTTTTTTGATGCGTATCCTTGACAAGCTCGCTGGTTTCCACAGCCACTTGCTTGTAACTTATCATCACTCTTTGCAGCGCCCCCTCAATGCCCTGGGTGATCTTGTTAACATCCGAGTCAGCCAGATGCGCATTGGCCCCATCTTTGCCAATTGTGACGAGCAGATCATCGATTACTGCATCAAAATTGTCGAGCGATGTATGCAGTTTATTGCGAC
>JBDTBU010000199.1:0-16431 GCA_039923935.1 Ktedonobacteraceae bacterium
TGCGGGGCACTTGCCTGCTCCTCGCTGCTGATTATATGTGCACGACACTCTCGCACAAACACGCGAGCTTGTTCATCGTATGCCGCTTCCAAAAGCCGGGCGTACTGCGCCAGCCCTGCGGCTAGAATATGCTCCTCGCCCTGCCCAAACTTCTCTGGCTGCTCATCCGCGAACAAAAGAATGCCAAGTATGCCTGTAGGGCGTTCTACTGGCACCACCGCGAGACTACGTATGCAAGAGTGCTCCATGCGCATGTTGTAGGCGTTTAGTATCTGCACACGCCCGCTCAGCAGCGTCAGATCACAGAGAGCCTGGACATGCTCATCACGTAGTACAGCGTCCAGGAACAACCTCTCAGAGCTTGCAGAGGCACAAAGCAGAGGGGTATCAAGTACAAAATCCAGTAGAGGATGGCGTACAGATACCTCAGCACAGCCTGGCAGAAAGCAGACGAACCCACATGCCAGAAGTTGTTGCAATTGCTCAACAATTTCCCGCACACGCGCATCAATCAGCATCGCCTACCTCTTCCTGGCTCACATCCACAGCCTTTTTTCCTAGTATAGGCTTCTGCTCCAACAAACAGGCAGTTTTAAACAGCGCCCCGATCCCGCTGCGAAGCG
Organism: Ktedonobacteraceae bacterium; assembly: GCA_039923935.1. Classification (GTDB taxonomy): domain Bacteria; phylum Chloroflexota; class Ktedonobacteria; order Ktedonobacterales; family Ktedonobacteraceae; genus Paraktedonobacter. The sequence goes on from JBDTBU010000199.1 coordinate 624, forward strand.
CTCTCAGAGCACAAGAAAGCTGGAAACAGTGCCAGTTTTGTAATAGACATACCTATCTATCTTCCACCAGGAAGCGTTTTCAGCACATTTGTATACTATAAAGAGGAAGTGTCATTGACTCAAAAAGCATAAAAAGCTGGCTTCTCCCAAAATTTTCACTAAGGGAACTGATTGAGATGAATATGCTGGTGGGGAAAACCCTCGGTGGGTACCGGTTGCAACGGCTCATCGAAAGCGGGGGCATGGGTGATATTTATCTGGCTCAGCACACACGCATTGCCCGAAAAGTAGCAATTAAAGTTATATGCAGCGATTTGAGAGCGATACCAGAAACCCCGGAGGGAAAACAGGCCGCCGCGCGTTTTGAACGCGAAGCCAGAGCGGTGGCTGAACTGGATCACGATCATATTTTACCACTGTATCATTTTGGTGACGAGGTACTCACAGCGGAGTGTTTACCCGTGACGTACTTGGTTATGCCCTTTTTACCAGAGGGTTCCCTCTGGAACTGGCTGCAACGGCGCACGCAGTTTTTTGGCTTTAACTGGCCGATTTCAGCAGAAGAGGCCGGGTACTATTTATTACAGGCCGCAGCGGGTCTGCAATGCGCCCATGAGCATGGCATCATTCATCGCGACATCAAACCGACCAATTTTTTGATTCGTGTCGAGCGAAGTTTGTCCAAAGCGGGGCATAGCTCCCATTTGGCAAAGGTTTTTCCACATGGCAGGCCGCATTTGCTTCTTGCGGATTTCGGGCTGGCGGCGTTTTATCGGACAGGACGTTCGCTGCACCGTTCGGTTGGCACACCGCTCTATATGGCCCCGGAACAGTTCGATGATCCCGCGCTGGCTACATCGGTGCATGTTGGCCCCGCCGCAGATCAGTACGCGTTGGCAGTGATGATCTATCAACTGGTGACTGGGCGAGCAGTTTTCGAGGGCACGGCATCCCAGTTGCTGCACCATCATCACCATACACCGCCTACGCCGCCGAGTGTCTTCAATCCCTTGATGCCCAAAGAATTGGATGAAGTTTTTCTTAAAGCTTTGGCGAAACAACCGGAGCAGCGGTATCCGAATATTCTAGGCTTTGCCCAGGCGTATGATGCCGCTTTACAGGACATCTTGCGCGTACGGCGTGTCGGGCAACGTGTTGTACGCACGAGGATTACTGAAGATCAGAAAGAACCTGCTCTGGCACTGCCACAGCGTGAGCTTTCGACGCTGCCTATGGCGACTATCCCCAAACTTGCTAAGCCACAACGTACACCACTACTGACGTTAGCCTCATCCTCCAAGGCTCCCATTGCGTTGCTGGAAGTGCACAAACCACAGCAGCAAACACCTGAACCTGTTCCTGTTGCGCGGGTCGAGCCAGACAAGCTCCCGCCTGCTCCTATGCACAAATTCTCCAGTCTGAGCCGACCCTGGCAGGCGCTTGCTTTTACGTGGCAGAATCTCCAACACCGACGTTTGTTGCAGGCTCTTTTGTTGGTTACTTTGCTGACCTTACTCGGCCTGGCTTGCCTGCTTCTGCTCATAAGCCATAGCCACAATCACGCGGGCGCGAACGCTGCATCACCGCCTCTCACATTCTTGGCGCATTTGCTTTCTGAGTAGTTCTGTTTTGAGCAACGATCCCGTTTTTCATCAGTACCTATTTTCGCTTACCTAAACACCCAAAGAGACAGAGAGCAGATACACAGAGCATATTGGACTAGTTCGATAGAATAGGGCTAATCCAGTGCACTCTATGTACCTGCTCTCATAATGGGTTTTGCCTACTATGCTGGTACAATAGGTAGCACAACATAGGACGGGTGAGCACTATCGTGTAGAATTGTCTGGTGCGCTATCGCTAGTTCAGCATCAGCTCCAAAAGCGTGTCCGGTATTGGGATTGCGGTCCCAACGTGGGAAAGAGCTGCTGGTGACGGTCAGGCGGATGCGATGGCCTGCTTGAAAGAGATTGCTGGTGGACCATAGATCGATCTCGTATTCGTAGGCTCGGCCTGGCTCGATCAGGCCCGGTTGCTCGCCTTTCTCAAAGTTGCGATAGCGGGCGCGTATGATACCATCGGTCAGGTTGCGTGCGTAGCCATCGGGATGCACATCGACCAGACGTGCGACAAAATCGGTATCTGGTGCGCTTGATACCGCCCACAGGTGAACTTTGATCGGTCCGGTGACTTCCACATCGGTCAACAGCACATCGCTGGTATAGACCAAGACATCTTCGCGGTTCTCAACTGGGCGCTGATCGTGTGGGCCAGCCCGGTACTCAGGCGTCATCAGCAGGGCACCACCGCGTGTGGGTACGGGATTGGCCGGATCATAGAGATACTGATCTGAGGGTACCTCTGCTGCCTCTGGTGTGTTCACAGTGAGCGTGCCGTCGCCGTGTAGGCTGTTGGCATGTCCGCCGCTATGTAGGTAGTAACGCGTCTCCACAGCGCGTGCCAAAGGCCATTCGTGCTCGTCGCGCCAGACATTTGCTCCCATAACAAAGAGCTTGATTGGTGCTTCGTTGAGCATGCCCGTATTGACACCCTTGAGCCAGTGATCGAACCAGCGCAATTGCAGGCTGACGAAATCTATTTTGAGATCGATAAAGGCTGCACCCGCGCCAAAGCCAAAGTTCACTTCGCCAATGGGGTTCGTCGTGCCTCCATGTGACCAGGGACCGATGAGCAGTTTGCTCTGCCGCGCTTCTGGCGTGCTCCCTTCCTCGCGCATGATCTTGAAATTGGTGATGGTATCCTGCAAAAAGATGTCATACCAGCCGCCCACATTGAAGGTCGGGACCGTGACTTTGTGATGGTTCCCCAGAATGTGCATCGGGCGCGACATGGTATGGTCGCGCTCCATGGTGTGGCTGAAAGCCTCAAAAAAGTAGGGTGCGATATCCTGTTGTTTTAATGGAGCAAACTCGTTGAGCGGCAACGAAGTATAGCCGTTGGTCGCCAGGGCATTCATTTCCTTGACGACTTGGTGAATGCCCTGGCCCAACGCTTGGGGATTGTCCCGGTGGCGGCGGATCAGCACATCCATTGCCATATTCAACTGCCAGGAGCCAGCGGTACCCAGTTCTAATGCGCCACCACGGAACGTCACGCCGTTAAAGGGGTCGTTCCAGGTTTCGAAAGGGATCATGGCCTTGAGTGCGGCTGGCTGGTGGATCGCGGCAGCCCACTGGGTAAAACCGAAGTAGGAGACGCCATACATGCCGACCATGCCATTGCTATAGGGCAGTTGTGCGGCCCAGGCGATGGTATCCACGCCGTCCTCTGGTTCGTGGACAAAGGGAATCCACTCACCCTCTGAGGTGGAACGTCCACGCGTATCCTGTACAACGACCACATAACCGCGCCGTGCGACCTGGACCGGGTCCATCACTGCGGAACCGAGCGGCAAATCTTTGCCATAGGGCAAGCGTGTCAGCAGCACCGGCCATGGACCCTCGCCGGCTGGCCGGAAAATATTCGCACGCAACGTCACGCCGTCGCGCATCTTGGCAGGCACATCGTAATCGACGATGATTTGTTGATTCAGTTGCGTTGCCATAAGAGAACGTTTCCCTCCCTGGTTGATAAGCAGATCATCAGTATTGTTCTCCTATCTTACAATCTCCATAAGCTGCAACGCAATTTTCTGCTCTTTCCTTGACGCTTTTCCAACGTATCCGTTATACTCCATCCATGCATTCTGCTTTTCCAAAGGTGATTCGAGGATGCATCGACGAGGAACAGATCATGGTTAAACACAGCACACCAAAAACCAATGCGATGCGGCTGCTGGACAAGCATCGTGTGCCCTATACCGCCTTCACTTATCCTGAGACAGTCCATTCCGCCGAAGAGGTCGCGCCCCTGCTGGGAGTGCCTGCTAGCTCTGTCTTTAAAACGCTGGTTACGCTAGCTGATGGCAACCGTCACCTGCTGATTATGGTGCCGGGTGATCGTGAACTGAACCCGCGCCTAGCTGCTCAGTCCGTGCATGCGAAGCATCTCCAGATGGCATCTCAACGCGAAGCCGAGCGTCTGACGAGTCTCAAAGTGGGCGGCATCTCGCCTCTAGCCTTGCTGGACAAGCCGTTTGAAGTTTATCTGGATGCCAGTGGTGCACATCTAGAGGAGTTGTTTATCAACGGTGGGCAGCGTGGCATCAACCTATGTGTGCGTGTGGCCGACTTGTTGCGTATTACTGGCGCGACAGTGATTACCGCAACCACTGCGTCGGGTGAGAATCAGCGTGAAGAATAACGACGGTTTTGGTGCAATGCCTTGACAGCGTACGGTAAAATTCGATAAGCAGGTGTGTTTACACCATTTCGGTTTTGTTGATCAATAACATCCCGCTGGAACGTTGATGAAGAGGGAACCCATGCCAGAAGAGCAGTACGATCAGTCGTCTACCGCGTATCTCGTGATGAAACAAGGCTCTCAGATGGGCAAACGCCTGGAACTCTGGAAAAGCGTCACAACCATCGGGCGTAGCCGCGAATGCGACATTTTTCTCGAAGACTTGGCTGTGCATCGCAAACAGGCCAGCATTGTGCGTACCACTCATGGCTACCTGCTGCGCGACGATCACGGCAGCGGCGACTGTCTTGTCAACGAGCAGTCAGTGACCAGCAAACTGCTGGCGGATGGTGATGTGCTTTGTTTTGGCAATACACATCTGACCTTTAGCGGGAACGAGGGCACACGTCCCTTCAAGCTGGCGTCGTCGCGTGGGCAAGAGCGCAAAAAGCTCAAAAAGTTCGATCCAGATGCCAGCTTAATGGCGAAGCTCGATTTGTTTACCGTGCGGGGTGCCATCGGTAGCTACGAACTGCGCGATACGGAGACGACCATCGGGCGCAGCCGTGAATGTGACATTTTCCTGGAAGATCTGGCCGTCAGCCGCCTGCACGCAACATTGCGCCTGCTCAGCGATGGCAACTATGAGATCGAGGATCGCCATTCAGCAACCGGCACGTTTGTGAATGGTCTGCGTATTACACGCTACAGCTTGATAGAAGGCGATACGGTGCAGATTGGCTCCAGTCGCTTGACTTTCCGCCACAAACCCTAACGCAACAACTCCTGAAGTGCCCGTGTGCGCTCAGCATAGAGATCGATCTGCGGGCTAGCAGTAGCCGGATATGACGGAGTGTTGTAGGGATGTGTGCGCCAGATAAAATCGCGGGCCAGCGCCGGAATCTCACTTGATTGCGCGTTCTGACGTATCTGCGAGGAAGACATCTCCCGGTATCGCTCTGCTAGGGGCAGCAGGCGTATCGAACTGGCAAAGGGTCGGTTCTCAGGCCGTGCCAGCAGTTCCGCTAGCTCACGCTCTCCGTTAGCGCCACGCGGCGCGACCAGCAGTTGTGCGCGGCTGAATAGTTCGCGCAAAGGAGCGTCGCGTTCGGTATAGTAGCGCGGATCGAGGATTTGCACAATCTTATCAAAGCCGACCAGAAAAAAGAGCCGGCGCACGCGTGGAAAGGCCACCCGGATACCTAGCCCCTGTTCTACGTACAGTCCCCGATTGAGCAGCATAATCCCGGCATGTGCTCCCTGGCCTGTGAGTACGCGTTCCAGCAGCATCACGCGGTCCAGCAATGTCATACGCTCCACTGCCTCTTTATCGACGCTATATTTGCTCAGAGCCGCGTACACTTGCCAGCAACCTCCCTGGTGCCTGGCGAATGTGCGAGCTTGTTGTAGCATTGCCAGGTGTGCGCTAGTTGGCGGGTTAAACGAGCCAGGAAAGACCACGATAGTGCCACGCGGCTGCGCTGAGCCAGGCGAGATGCACGCGTAGGGGTTGGCTGCTGGGTCCAGGCTAGTCAGGATATTGTGTGCGCGTTGATACGTGCGAAGTGTCTGTTTCGCAAAGAGAATCTTCATGCTCTTATTATAGACACAATAGCTGGGCCTCTGCTTTGAATAATCCACATTTTTACATTTGATGCTGTTTATGTACTTGACTATACAACCGAGTTCACGTATACTTGGCTATAGTGAAACACATCAAAGCAATGCTTGTAATCCCCATTACAGACCGTGCTCTATGCTGTTGTTTATCACATTGAAGTTGGTACATTAGAAAGCGGCAACAATGAATGGTTAGTAAATTGACGCACCCCCAAATGATTCAGGAAATGAAAACAGCTATCCAGGAAGAGATTAAGGAAACGAAGCAAAAAGGATATAAACACATTGCATCAGATGGCAAAATCCTCTCAAACCAACCTGGGTCATATATCTATATTTTTACACTTTCTGAACCATGGGAACCTCAGGACGATGCATCTCTCAAAATTACGTTGAGTGGATCGCGAGATATTAAAGGAACATTAGTCAATTCAACTGGTGCAACTATTACTATTGTAACGAACAAATCTCTTCCGCCTGAAGCCCTTGATAAAATCATTTTAGAAGAAGATCCCACTGAATTATTAGAGCGGCTACACGATGCACTTGAAAAAAATCAAGAGGGTCCAACTTCGCTCGGATCAAAAACTTTTGGGCTTATTGAGCCGAAGAGCGCAAGACGGTCCACCTCTACAACATTTGGAGCGAAATTTCAACCTGATGAATCACAACATCAGGCTATTCAACAGGCTATGGGTAGTGAGGTCACGTTTATCGTGGGGCCTCCTGGAACTGGCAAGACCTCAACTTTAGCTGCTATTGCTTTTGCGTATTTACAAGAAGGACGAAATATCTTAATTGCTGCTTATACAAACATCGCTATTGATAACGCCATTATGAAGTTAGCCGATCTTTGCAGGGATACGGGTAATAATACAGAACTCGACGAAGGGCGTATTGTTCGCTATGGAGCTCCACAGTTATTAACACAAATACAGAACGGGTATAAAGATGTTTACCTTCCAGCAATTATTAAACGACGTTCTAGCACCTTACAAAGCCAACACAATCAGATAGAAGGCCAGATTAATCAGTTAACAGAACAAACGCGGCTTATAGAAGAGCAGAAAAAACCATGGGTAGAGAAATACCAGTTACTACAAGAACAGCTTAAAAAATGTACGTATGAGTTAACTGATTTGGAAAAGAGAGAGCAGCAACGTATCAAGCAATTCAACGATAGCATAAAAACGCTGTTAGCTCCGCAGGCAAGTGCTAAGCAAGAGGGAGAGTTTTGTCAGAAGAACATTGCTCAATATGTGGCACAACAAACCCAATGGCAAACAGAAAAAATGCAACTCCAGTCTCAGGAAAGGAACTTACAACTTTTGCTGGCAGAAGCTCAACAAGCTAATGTGATTAAACGCTTCAGGAAACAACTTAATCCACAGAAGCTAGCATTGCAATTGGGAGAGATTGCTCACCAAATATATCAATACGATTACGAAATCAGTCAAATACAAGCTGCGTTGCTTCAGAGTTGGCACCCTCGCCTGGCCAGTGCTAACGAGAAGCTTAGGCAGATCAATAATCAGATAAAGCATATAGAGATACAGATGCAACAGCCATCGCCTGATTCCATAAAACTCAATCAACTGAGATCTCATAAAACAGAATGTGAGCAAAAAATAGCAGAAATAAAAACGAACCTATCTGCCCTACAATCGAGTAGTAATACACAAAAGTTAACGGATAACCTGGAGCAGTTACGCGAGCAACGGGCGGCCATCGATAAACAACTAGCAGCCATGGAAAAAAGCGTTGTGGCTGAAGCTCGTGTTGTAGCTACTACCCTTTCCAAAACCTATATGAATGCTAATCTTCGTGAGCGACGCTTCGATGTGGTTATTCTGGATGAGGTTTCTATGGCTCCGTTACCCACAGTGTACATCGCGGCCTCGCGTGCAGATCGCGCAGTGATTGCTATTGGTGATCCGCAACAGCTTGCACCGATATACCACGCCAATAAAAACGAATTAGCACAAAAATGGTTGGGGCAAGACCTGTTTGACCTAAATATGATTACATTGGAAGATGCCGCCAGACAATCCCACAACTCCGTTTTACTCCAACAGCAGTCCCGTATGCACCCGCATATCTCCCATATTGCCAACGAACACGTTTATCAGAGATTAATACAAGATCATCAGCGCATCAGAGAGACACGGAAAGGATATGCTGAGGTAAAACCACTAGTAGGGAAAGCGCTTATTCTGTGCGATACAAGTGATTATCCATCAATAGCACTACGCGTTCCCAATGGTGGATCACACCAGAATACCTATCACGCACTTTGTTCTTTTCAGGTGGCCTACCAGGTTCTGGCAACATTACCAGAACCTAGACGATCTCTTCAGGACGGGGAATTTCGCATAGGTATAGTAACACCCTATAGAAGTCAGGCAGATCTTTTACAGGGTATGGTCAAAGATGCTGGGCTGAATAAGTATATCCGCGTGGGTACAGTACACCGCTTCCAAGGACTCGAAGCCGAAGCTATTATTTTCGATACAGTAGAGTCATTACCCATTCAACCCGATCCCCCTTTCCGTCTTACGTCTGGCAAGCAGCGGTCAAATGCTATGCGTCTTGTGAATGTTGCTATTACACGTGCTCAGCAAAAACTGGTGATTGTTGCCAATCGCGAATATATCAAGAGGTATTTTGACCCACAAGACACTCTTCGTCTCGTAGTAGAAGAAGCAGCGTGCAGCGGAGTCATTCTATCTGCTGATGTGCTGAAGAATGCCGATATTAGCTTACCTAAATGGGTACAAGATGTTAAAGTTGATACATTCCCAGAATTGTTGGATGATCGCAGTTTTTACAAATACTTTATCCCAGATCTAAAAAATGCAAAAAAACAAGTTACGATTTTTAGTCCTTTTCTAACTAAAGGGCGAATTGACCAATTGGAGGCCAATCTAGTGGATAAAATCAAACAAGGGACTCGTATAGATGCAATTTATAGCCCACCAAGAGAATATGATAAGAGAAAGGAATACGAGGAATTGGCTCAACGCTTGAGGGCAATGCAAATCAGGTTGCACACTAAGACTGAAATGCATGAGAAAATCGTATTTATTGATGATAATATCGCATATATCGGGAGCCTCAATGTACTCTCTCATGGGCAAACGACAGAGTGTATGCAGCGGATACTATCTCCTGCGGCTATTAAGCGATACAAAAAAGACTGGCAAGTCGAAACTATTCTCGCTCTCCCAGAAAAAGAAGGATCTCTTATCGACGTTTCCTTTAATGAACTGCCGAATGAAGGGAGTACTTGTACTCAATGTAATCGTAAAATGCGCCGTTGGTATTTTGATAAATATAATTTTTATGCTTTTTATAGTTGCAGTGGTTTCCCAGAATGCAAAAATAGGGAAGAGATATCTAAGATACATTTTGAGAAAATCGTGCGTCTAACATCGATCCGTTGTCAGCAATGTAAAGGGCCAACACGTATCGAAACAGTTCGCAAGGACGCCTGGATTGTCTGTGCTGCCGCATCCTCTTGCGGTTATGGACAACCAATCAAAATAAAACGCTGAGCATTTTTCTTACGGGATCAGCCCATCACCCTATTTCGCTTGAAACTTCAACCTATAGGGTGACGGGTCTAACCGCTCCAGATCTTTTGCGAGCAGCCCTTTTTGTGCCAGCCAGCATACAGCCTCTATGTGTGCCTCTTCCTGCGAGGCAGTGTACAGCAGTTTCAGGCGTAGTGGTCGGCAACGCATATCTTTCTCTGCTTTATCTCGATACCAGACCTGCCAAAGTGTGACCGTGCATGCTATTTGAGTTATCCCTATTCCCTTTCCATCATCCACAGAAATGAATGTTTTTTGAAGATTGCTCCTCCCTTGCGTCTCTTAGCAGTATACCAGTGCATCGGTAGTTTGTAGTATGAACAGTGTCTATTTGGTGGGAATCGTAGGACTATCTGGCTAGCTCCCTTTTTGTTTGAGAGAGTTACTCGGAAAGTCTTGACAATACCCATTCCCATCAGCTATAATTCGTCTGATTGAATGTATATTCATTTGAATGGACGATCATTCAATGATGATGGCAGGAAAAAGAAAACAGGCGTGTTGTGAAAGGGATAAGAGGAAGCGTTATGCCAGATATGCACGATTCTGTGCGGGAGTTGTTGATCGCGGCCAGGCGCAATCAGATTCTGGATGCGGCGACGCGGGTTTTCGCTGAAAAGGGCTTTCACCGCGCGACGATTAAGGCTATCGCGCGTGTCGCGGGCATTGCTGATGGGACGATCTATACCTACTTTGCCAGCAAAACGGATGTGCTGCTGGGTATTCTCAACCGCCTCAACGAGTCCACGGAACGCGAGCAGCAGTTGAATCTTGAACACGGACAGGATCTGCGTGCGTTTTTCACGGCTTACCTACGCCAGCGCATAGCTCTCTTCTGGCCCAACGCCGAGGTCTTCCAGGCGGTTCTGCCTGAGATGCTGGCGAACGCGGATCTGCGCGAGCTGTATTATCAGCAAATTATCGCGCCTACATTCGCACTAGCCGAGCGTTACTTCGAGGCTTTAGGCGCGGCGGGGCAGATACGGACAATCGACGCACCCCTCGCGACGCGCTCAATTGCCGCGACGATAGTAGGTTTGCTGATGCTGCAATTGCTCGGTGACGAAGTGATTGCCGAGCGTTGGGAAGAGTTGCCAGAAGTGCTCGCTACGCTTTTGCTGGACGGTCTGCTTAACGGAAAGGATGCTTTTCCATCATGAACACGCTCATGTACACGTCAACGGCGCGGCACCTGGAGGTCGCGATCATCACATTTTTCACGCTGACCCTGCTCAGTTTGCTTGTGGTGTACGCCATCGACCCCTCGATCTACCTGCAAACGCTCAAGCTTACCTCGTCTCCAGGCGATCCTTATCCCTGGCCGGCGATGCTGTTCCTGGTCTGCTTGGTGATCTTCATCAGCTCAATGATGATTGGTGTCCTGCACCACTGGCGCTGGCTCTTCTGGCTCCTTTTGATCGCCTTTAGCTCGTCAATTCTACAGTTTCCAGCGGAACTGCTCCAGATCTCCGGTGTGCTGCCTATGACCGTACCCCTCTGGTACAGTCTCTTCCGGCTGATCGTGGCCACGTTTGAAGTGGGTCTCGCCGTCTGGATGATACGGGTTTACCGCCTCAAGGGAGTCTGGGCCATGGGCCGCAAAGACACGACTCAGATATCCGATGCCACTCAATAAATTGAGATTTTTTACTCTTCAAAAACGAAAGGAACGCCAATGGCTCGGTTGGGGTTCCTAGAATGAGGCGCGAATGGGCGGCAGAAACGATCTGCAATGGCTCATGCATGACAAGCAGCGAGCAGATATCCGTATGAGGGTCAGCGAAGTAGCGCAAGCCCAGCAGAGCATCTCCGAGCTTCACCAGTTCACTGACCTCATCACTGCGGACTGTGCGCGCACTTGAGGATACGTCTCACGGAACGCCTGAAGTTGCCTTGTCAAGCGCGTGCTTGCCAGTGTGCCAACCAGTGCCAGTATGAGACTGCCTTGCTCCTCTTCCTCAAGAGCACGCACAGCCGCCGCACCGTCGCGTGTGGCTGCCAAAACCTGTTGCGCATAGGGAAGCAAGGCCCGGCCAGCCTCTGTCAGACGCACTCCAGCGGGGAGGCGTTCAAAGAGAGGAGCGCCCAGTTCGCGTTCCAGCAGTTCAATGCGGCGGCTGATCGCCGGTTGTGAGACGCACAGGACGGTAGCAGCCTTTGTGAAGCCACCAACACGGTGGATGGTGACGAATGCCTCGATCTCATTGAGTTCCATAGCCATCAGTATATCTGATGTTTGAGATAAAGATAATCGATTGGACGTATGAGGAGTGAGACCTTATACTCTGTTTATAATGTGAAGTGTTTGGATATATGGACGCAAGAAGAAAAGAGAGGAACTGATGATACCGCCTCCACACAATCCAATTGATGCTGTGACTCATCCTGATCCCTATCCCTATTACGCGAACCTCGTAGCAAACAGGCCCATCTATCGCGACGAAACGGCAGGGTTCTGGGTTGCTTCAAGTGCAGCTACTGTCACAGCTATTTTGATGAGCGATCTGGGACGAGTGCGCCCTCCAATGGAACCGGTTCCCACTACGTTGCTGGATTCACCGGCTGCTGACGTTTTTCGCCATCTTGTGCGCATGAATGATGGGCAGAAGCACGACCCTATGAAAGGGGCTGTATCGAGAGCGTTGCGGACTCTTGGCGCAGACCAGATTGTAGAACAGAGCAACACATGGGCAAGACTTCTGGCAGACGAAATGAAACTGGAGGCTCATCCCAGTCGCCTGACAGATTTTACTTTCCACTTGCCAGCGTACGTTGTCGCAAGCCTGCTGGGCATTCCCCAGGAAAAGTTGCAGCAAACAGCACTGTGGATGAGCGATTTTGTGGGGTGCCTAGTACCGACCAGCAGTCCTGAACAGCTAGAGCAAGGCAAGAGAGCGGCCAGCCACTTGCTCGATATGTTGCACTCCATGCTGGGTACACAGAAGACCAGGCTCGCTTCACATCTCCTGAACGCCCTGGTATATGAGGCCGGGCTGGCCGAATGCACAGACAAGGATGTGGTAGTTGCCAATGGAATCGGCTTCCTTTCTCAAACCTACGAGGCGACAGCAGGACTGATCGGCAATACGCTGCTCACGTTAGCGAGACATCAGGATGTGTACGCACAGGTTTTAGCTGATCCCGATTTGTTGCACCCGGTCATTCAGGAGGTGCTGCGCTACGATCCATCCGTTCAGAACACGCGCCGATACTTGGCTGGCAGCGGAACGGTAGCAGGAGAGCAGATGCAAGAAGGTGATGTTGTCTTGGTCGTACTGGCTGCTGCTAACCGAGATCCTGCGGCCAATGCAGATCCTACGCGGTTCGATATGTTCAGGCAGTCCCGACGCCTCTTCACGTTTGGGACAGGAATTCATGCATGTCCGGGGGAGGATGTTGCTGCGATAATAGCGCGAGCTGGTGTTGAGCAACTTCTATTGTCTGGCGTCAATGTGTTGCATCTGACTGAAAAAGTCAAATATCGTTCATCAGGAAACGTACGTGTACCACTATTTAAAGGAGCAGAACTATGATCGCCGTCATTTTTGAAGTCCGTTTCGACAGTGAGCACAAACCAGCGTATCTCGATACCGCAGCCCAGCTTCGACCACTACTCGACAGTATTGATGGCTTCATTTCGATAGAGCGTTTCGAGAGCCTGTCTGAGCCTGGAAAAGTCCTTTCGCTCTCCTTTTGGCGTGATGAGCAAGCGGTTGAAATGTGGAGGCAGCAAGATGAGCACCGAGTCGCGCAAGAGAGGGGACGAGCGGACATTTTCCAGACTTATCGACTCAGGGTGGCCGGTGTGATCAGAGACTATGGGATGTTTGAGCGTGAGCAAGCGCCATCTGACAGCCGCCAACTGCATGGCTGAGCGTGTGCTGTAACCCAAACGTATCCCTAATTTGGTCTCGTTGCCAGCTTTGCATCTATGTATAATGTAGAGCAATATATTGCCGATATTATGGCGAGAGGTACCAAAAAGGAGCAAAGAACCCGATCTGTCAAACTTCTGACAGATCAGGTTCTTTCTCAGACCTCACGCTTGCTCGATAAACGCCAATCCTTTGGTTGCCCACTCGGCAAAGTCCGTTGGATAGCTGTGGCCCAGGCCAGGGCGAATTTCCAGTTCGCAGGGCAGATCGTAGGTACGCATGATCTCGACAACTTTGCGCGAGACGGCCAAGCATTCGCTATCTTCCTCGCCAACGAGGATCGTGCCGCGTATCCCAGCGGGTTTGTGTGTTTCGAGGAGTGCGGGCAGTGCTTCTAGCTCGTCCTCGCGCATATATGGTCCCAACGTGACGAAGCCGCATGTTTTGACCGATTGCTGTAGAGCCATCAAGATCGCCTGGCCGCCACCCATCGAGAAGCCACCGAGCACCACACGCTGCGGGTCAAGCTTGTGCTCATTGTTCAGCGTGACTAGGTGTTCGCGTACCTCGCTTATGCCCGTTTCGCGCTCATCCCAAACGAACGCATCAGGCCCAACCACCTGCGAAGATTGAGGAATAGCCAGTAGCCAGCCTTGAGTCGTGATCGTGTTCCAGTGATTGACGGTATTGTTGATGTTATTGCCGTTGCCATGCATCGCGATCAGCAGGGGTAGATTTGTGGTCTGTTCCGCAGGCTGCCTGACGAGTAATGCAGGGTGAGCATTGGCCTGAAGCTCTGCGAGGCGCTGACGGCAGATCGCGACCATTGCCAGAAATTCTGGCAACGGCTTCAGGGAGGCGAGATCGGGGGCTTTTCTCACCCATCTGAGCGGAAACCAATCGCCGCGATCTAGCACTGCCTGGAAGATGCTCAAGGCTTCTGTCGGTTTGCCAACGAGCGCGTACAGACAGATGCGCCAATAAGAGATCTCGTGGGCGTCGGCGGGAAAGTTTGCATGCTCTTTCTCGGTTAGTGTTAATGCTTGGGCATATTCTTTTGCGTTGTAGAGTTGTCTGAATTGCTGTCGAAAGGTTTTGATGGTCAATTCACTCATATATACTTGCCGGTCCTTTTCACTGGAATGTGGGAGTGTCAACGCCCTGACGAAGCACGGGATGCTTCGTTTTCTCTGCAACCATTGGCTAAGGTTATTATAGCTTTTTTTCTGTTGATGCGTCTAGGTATTTGTATTCCCAGGAAGATCCAAGATTTGGTAGACAGTAGAGAAAAACGTGTTATAATTGACAGACATTTGCACGTATAAATAATACTGCTAAAGTAAAATCACGGAGGATTCACTTCAACATGATGCTAGCTTTGAAACATGTGACACGACGAATGTCCCTTGGCCTGTGTTCTCTGGTGCTACTCGTACTTCTGGTCGCTTGCGGCGGTCCAAGTACCCCCAGCACTATTGGCACGACGCCAACTCCCACCCCGACCAACACTCCAACACCCACGCCGACTCCTGTGACGACGCAGACCTATACCGGCACTGGCTTTACCATTGGCTATCCTACTGGCTGGACACCAATGAACCAGGCAGGGCTGGGGGTAGCGATTACCGATCAGCTGAAAGCAAATGCGGTGACTGTTATAACCACTCCTGCAACGGGAACTGCCGATCAGGTATCTGCTGCTGAAGCTACAGCCCTCATTCCTATAGTGATGCCAGGGGCGCAGCCCATAACCACTGTTGCTCCTACAACGACTTTTGCCGGTGATACCTGGGCCCAGAAGGCGTATACTGGAATGACAACGGTGAACGGTCAAAGCGTCAAGACGCGCATCTACTTGTTGGTGAATATTCACCAAGGTAAAGCGTTTGTGATCCTCTACGGTGGTCCAGACTTGGCCTTCGATGTATATAATGTGCAATACTTTCAGCCCATGCTCCAGTCCTTCAAATTTACTGCCTAAACTGAGAGAACTCAGTCAGGCAAGGCGGCACGATCTCAGATTGTGCCGCCTTTTCTTTTTAATGCAACGTATATATTTAAATGCGATAACGTTATTGGGAATAAAATGCTATAGGGTATGTACATATGTGCTTTCGTGCTATAATTCGTGAGTACAATAAAATAGGCATGATATTTTGAGGGATAGAGGAAGTTTTTGGGGATAGTATTTTCTATGCAACGTACGATTCAGCGCGTGACAACAGGGGTTGGCGTTTTGCTCCTGGTTTTTCTGTTGATTGCCTGCGGCGGCGGTGGCAGTTCTAGTAACGCGACGCCGAGTACGGTACTTGCAACCTATAATGGGTCTGGTTTTACCATGAAATACCCGCAAGGCTGGAAAACCACCGCCTCAAGTGCGGAGGTGGATTTCACCGATACGACGGGTAACACTCTGAC
>JBDTBU010000200.1:0-3790 GCA_039923935.1 Ktedonobacteraceae bacterium
TTATGCTGTTTCTTTTCATTATAACCATCCATGCAAATTTTCAATCCTATAATATCGCTTGCTTGCTATATATGTTTGTATTCAGAAGTTACATCCCATCCATACGTATCTTATTGTCTCCTAAACCCTTGTATCATGCGTATTAAATAGAGAGTATACAGCGTTCGATAACTATTTAGACCCCTCTCGGTGCATGTAGCACCTCGTTCTTTTTCTGGTTATAGATGTAACTATCGCAAATAGCTACATCAGCAATCAGAAAAATGTTTTGCGAAAGATTAATTTTTCGTAAGAACTGTTTTGTCTGAGCTTGATTAGCCTATGATTGTCTTGCCTGTTAAAACACGTCATGATACACTACTAGCAGGGAAAAGACCACCGGGCCTTCAAGCTCTACTGTCTGTGTGTTGCAGAGCAGAATATTGCTGGTGAAGGTATCAAATTTTGAATGACAGGAGGGGTGCCGTCACCCTGGCCGCAAGGTTGGGGCAAGGTGCTGATTGTTTGTGGGAAAGCAAATACTTGTTGTTGACGACAAGAATGAACTGCTGCATCTGATGCGACGGGTGCTGGAAGACGAAGAATATCAGGTCGCGATCCTTCAGGATGGGCGTGATGCCTTCGCACAAGTCAAAACCCAGTTGCCAGATTTGCTGATTCTTGATCTGAAGTTGGGGGATATCTCTGGGCAGGATGTGTTGAAACAGTTGAAGCATGACCCGGTAACAGTTGAAATTCCGGTCATTGTGTATACCGCAGCCGTGCTTGAAGCAGAAGAGGTTTCCCGACTGATTGAGTCTGACTCGACCCGCTATTCGACAGTTCGGGTGGTGCAAAAACCCTTTGAACTTGAGGAGTTGCTGGCTCTGGTTGAGAAGCTTTTGAATAAGTCTGTGTGCTGATATCGGCATCATCAGGCGTTTTAGTCTCCATGAAGGAGGTTTGTATGAAATTTACTATCGGAGTTCTGTTTGGTTTTGGCCTGGGTATAGCCGTGGGCCTGTTGCTGGCACCCCAATCGGGCGAGGATACACGCTCGCAAATTAGTGAACAGGGCATTATGCTCCGTGATCGCTCCACTGGCGTGAGCGGTGATCTACGCGCTCGCGCCAACGATGCTCTTTCGCAGGGCCGCGAGATCTATCATCGCACCAAAGATGAGCTTGGGACGATGTATAGCCGCGCCAAAAGCGGCGAGGTATAGTCATAAGAAGAAGCGAGCAAGTACGGCTGTAGCCTCGCTTGCTCGCTACTTTTTACTGATATGTTTTGAGAATTTTATCGACTAATCCCCCGATCTCGTGCCACACATGATGTTGATAATCCAGCATACGCGACTGGTTGAGATCGAACTCCCGATTAGCTGGATCTTTGTGTGCGTTTTCCTCGAAACGCTTGGACATGTTCAGCGTTTTGCTGCCGCGTTCGTGTAAATAGGTTGCCAGTTCGTGTAAATCTTTTAAAAGTGCTTCGTATTTCTCTTCTGATGCAGGCATGGTCGTATGCTCTCTATTCTTTGGCCTCTATATTCATCGTTGGATAAATCTGCAAGGCGTCCGCGTAACGATTAAAAAAATTAAACAGGCCGATAACACTGGTGATCTCCACCAGTTGACCATCGTCAAAGTGCGACTGTAGCTCATCCCACAATGCTTCGTCTACATCGCGTGCGCTGGTCGTCGTGATCTCAGCAAAATGCAACGCCGCCAGTTCTCGTGCGGTGAACAGGTGTCGGTGCGTATCAATGTGGTAGAGCGCGTCGAGCAACTCTTCCGTCACCCCTAACTGCCTTGCCAAGGCAGTATGTGCGCTCATTCAATACAAGCAGTGGTTGACCTGCGAGACGCGCACAGCCAGCAGCTCTTTCAAACGTGGCTCGACAGTGCCACCACGCATAACGGTCTCCAACAATTGCATACTCTGCTGCATAATGTCAGGCCGGTGCCCCATGCTCCGAAAAAGCGTGCCCATGCTCGCAAAGGCCAGCCCTTCTTCATTGGGCAGTGCGCTCTTGATTGGTCGTATCCGCGACATAGCTTCCATCCTCTTCTTCTAGGAAATGTGTATTCAGTTTGCGTTGCTATTGTCGCACAAAAAGGCCAGATGAGTTACTCATGAGCAACCCATCTGGCCTTTTTGTGCGACATCATTGAGCAAAGATGTGGTAGGAAAAACGATCCTGACCTCTATGGATCTCTGTACTATACGCCTGTCTCAGCCGAAGCAACTATGCTACAATAATGACGGTTTAAAACAGCACATTATGAAGAGGATTTCGATGGAATATGCAGTACTTGGTGGCGGCGCTCTGGGCCTGGGCGCGGCCTATCGGCTCTCTCAGGCGGGCCACTCGGTGATGGTGTTTGAGCAGGAAAACACGGTAGGCGGTTTGGCTGCGGGCTTTCGCATTGGTGAGACCTGGCTGGAGAAGTTTTATCACCATATTTTTCGCACTGATACAACCATTATCAAGCTGATCCAGGAATTAGGTCTGGGCGAGCGCCTGGAATGGTCTCACCCACGTACGGTCTTCCTGCTCAACGGCCAGTTTCACCAGTTTGACTCGCCGATGACCCTGCTCAAATTTAAACCACTACGTTTCCATGAACGTCTGCGCGTGGGCGCTGTGGGTGCACTACTCAAGGTTACTGGCTCAGAGATGTACGAGGGCAAGACCGCTCAGCCCTGGCTGCGCCGTTGGATGGGCAAACGCCCCTACGAACTGCTCTTTCAGCCGCTCTTTACGTGCAAATTTGGCGAGCTTGGCGACCAGATCGCGCTGCCCTGGTTTTGGGCGCGTTTCCATGACCGCACAACTGAACTGGGCTACCTGCGTGGCGGCTTTCAGCTTATTTATGAGGCGCTGGCTGAACGCATTCTTAAGGCTGGGAGTAAGGTGCTTCTGAGCACGCGTGTGGAGCAAGTGGAACAGCAGGCGGATGGGCGTTGGCAGGTGGGCACTTCGCAGGGTACGTGGACCTTTGACCGTGTGATCTCGACGTTCCCGCCACGCCTGACCTGTCGCCTGATACCCGCGCTACCGGATGACTACAAGGCCCGCTACGATTGGGGCCAGGCGTACGGTGCTCAGTGTGTGATCCTCTCGCTGGATCGCCAGGTGACTGATAGCTACTGGATCAATGCCGTCGAACCCGGTTATCCCTTTACTTGCCTGGTCGAGCATACCAACTATCGTTCCACGAGCGAGTACGGCGGACGCCACCTGATCTACCTGGGCAACTATCGCCCCATGCACGATCCGATCTTTAGTATGAGCAAGGACGAACTGTTAGCCGAGTTCCTACCGCATATCAAGCGTTTGAACCCGGACTTCGATCCGTCCTGGGTGCAGGAAAGCTGGCTCTTCCAGGCACCCTACGCTCAACCAATCGTGACAACCGAATATCGCCAGCATATCCCGCCACTGCATACGCCGCTCAAGAATCTCTGGGTTGCCAATATGTTTCAGGTCTACCCGCATGATCGCGGCCAGAACTACTCGTTTGAACTGGTTGAGCGTTTGTTACGTGAGATAGAAAAATAAAGGGATATACCATCTAAAAGAGCGGAAACACGGTGAAACCGTGTTTCCGCTCTTTTAGATGGTATATCCCTTTGAAAGGATCTGACTATTGTGCTACAGGTGTACTGGCTAGTTCGCGTACGAGCGCATTGAATTTTGCCGCTTGCTCATCCTGCAACTGCTGGCCGCTACGATCAATGATACGCGTCTCGATTTTGGGGTTGATGCGCTTGTAGCTCTCACAGCTCTCTTGCGGCGACTGGGCCT
>JBDTBU010000201.1:0-8109 GCA_039923935.1 Ktedonobacteraceae bacterium
CCGCCCTGGTTAGATAGGGAAACGAGCGCTCTTGTTACAGACAAGGTCCAGATGCTCGTTTCACGCCATCATGATATTCTCGCTATCATCCTCTATGGATCTGTTGCAAGGCATGAAGAGCGTTCCCTGGATGAACCAGATCCCAGCGATGTCGATCTGCTCGCGATTTTTGATACCGATGATTCACGGAACATCTGGTCGCAAGATATAGCGATTTTCCACACGATGGGTCTGGCGGAAGATCGGCACTTACAGGCACCACGCGAGGTAAACGTCATGTTCTCCTCACGCACAACTCAGGAATGGGATTCCACCTTCATCGACAACGTGAGGCGTGATGGGATTGTGCTCTACCAACGCGGACAACTCCCTGTACCTTTTGCAGCTTAAATTGGAGAGAAGTGGCAAGGTTCTTTTTCCAACACAAAGAACCCTGCCCTTTACGCCTCGACTTTTGCCTTCCTCCACAGCTTTATCCATTCTTCGATGCTATACGACGTAAATTCGCGTTGCTCTTCTCTGATACTCTTTTCCATGTGTTGGAAACGCTGTTTGTATTTGCGGTTGGCCTCACGTAGAGCCTCTTCGGCGTCGATGTTGAGAAAACGCGCGAGCTTGGCGATGATGAAAAGCAGGTCGCCCATCTCCTCTTTTTGCGTTTCAGGCGTGCTGGCCTCGCGCACCTCTAGTATCTCTTCATTGATCTTATCCAGCACTTCTTGCAGGTGGGAAAACTCGAAGCCGGTCTTGGCGGCACGCTTCTGGTACTCTTGGGCCAGGATCAGCGCGGGCGAGGCCAGAGGCACACCGTCCAGCACGCTGGCAGACGCGAGATCTTTGCCGGCAGCAATTTTCTCCTGCTTTTTAATAGCCTCCCAATTTTGCACAACCTGTCCGGCTGTTTCGACCTCGACGGTGCCGAAAACGTGCGGGTGACGGCGAATGAGCTTGGAGTTGACGTGCTCGAAGACATCGCCAATGGCAAAACTGCCCTCCTGGCGAGCAATCTCAGCGTGCAGGTAAACCTGGAGTAGCAGATCGCCCAGTTCCTCGGCCAGCTTATCCATATCATTCTCTTCCAGCGCCTCCACGACCTCGTAGGTCTCCTCAATAACATAACGGGTCAAGCTTTGGTGCGTCTGTTGACGATCCCAGGGACAGCCATCAGACTCGCGGCGCAGGCGCATGGTGATGTAACGCAACGTTTCGGGCAAGCGCAGCGCCTCCATGACACCGAGTGGGGGCACATAGAGCGTGCACAGGTGATTGGCTAGATTGTTGCGGTCCAGTTCATAGAGCGGCATCTCAATCACGGCCTCGTCGCTATCGACTCCGGCGGCACGCACAAGCTTGACCGGCCATTCATCGGGGTAGCACTCACCCAGAGCAATCTTGACAGCACTAGCCACACGCCGATTATAGACCTGGACGATCAGCAGTGGCGTGGTGGGGATAACTCGTCCGGCAATTTCAGCGTGTCCCAAGCTAGCCAACTCAGTGGCATCGATAATGTGCGCACCGAGGGTAAAGGGGTCCAGTTCCAGCGCCGCGCAGACTGGCTCTATAAACGAAAGACCGGCGACGATGCGTGTGCTTAGGCCACGCTGGCGGCCTTGCTTGAGGATCAGTTGTACTGAGAACTCACCCAACAATGGATGGCCTGGCACAGCGTAGATCATCGGCTGGCGTGTGGCTACATCGCACACAGTCGTGGCGATGCTCTGATAGAGCTTCTCCCAATCGTCAGACTCGTCGTACACATGGTCAAAAGACGTGATTTTAAGATCTGGCAGGTCTTTTTGCAACGGCTCTACCGTTGGATGCACCAGCGTGCGAAAGTAGACGGGAGTGTGCTCTTGCGCGGCCTGGGCGAGCAGTGCACGAGCCTGAATAGTCAAGTCGCCCCAACTGCCCGGCCCCAGGCCCAGGATGGTAATAGCGGGTCTATTTGGCTCTGTCGTCATATGTTCCTCTATTTCGATTGTTGGATTATTTCTGGTTGATACAGACATGTCGTAGTGTAACGGTTGCCCCGGATAGTGTCAAATTGTCTAGCCTTTCTACTTTATAGCCGCTCAGCCCTGCGAAAAAGCCTATGCTTAAAATAGATGCTTATGCGGCAGCGAAAAGTGGATTAGCTCACATTCTTGCTAGGAACACTGTTTTTGGCCCCTGATAAGGAACAAAAAGTCAATCTGAAACGATATACTATATGAACAAGCAAATTGTCATCTTTTTTCTAGCCTAAAACCGAGGGGAAATGACGCATTATGCATACATCCGACAAAACAATACATCGACGATATGCAATATGCTTATCTAGTATGCTGTTGATCTGCACGCTGCTGCTCAGTGCTTGTACAAACGGTGGCCCGTTGACGACGAGTACGCCTACCGCCAAGCCGACAGCCACAGCTGGGGTAAGCAACGCGCTCCTGGCCGATGGACCTACACAGTTGCAGAGCTTCCAGAAATGGATCGCACTGATGCAGCAGTATGGCGGGGACGTGAGCAGCTACCAGCAACAATACACCAGCGACCAGCAAGCCTTAAATGCCGCAACCACGAGCACAACGTACTCTGCGGCCCTCAATACGCTCAAAGCGCATATAGTGGCTATTCAGTTTCCCGCGCTAAAAGATGAGATCGCGAATTTACGGCAGAAGCTAATCGACGGAGCTACGGCCTGGGGGCAGACGCACACCTTTCACGATGCCTATAACAACGTCACCTATCCGATGGCCTACGAGTATGGGGCCGATGGTCTGGCCAACTATCCCGCGATGGATTTGCTGAACAAATCGCAGACGGTGGACGATTACCAATACCTAGTCGATCAAGAGAATATCTGGCTCACCAATTTCCAGGCGTATCAGACAAACGCCAGCGACCAGACCCCGTACAACCAGGTGCACGCAACGGATACGCAGTTGATGCAGAAATACGGAAATATGTCCGGGAAAGTCATTGTGGTTTCGCTGTCCGAACAAGCTGTACGTGTCTACCAGGATGGTCAGTTGGTCAAATCCTTCCAGGTTGTTACAGGAATGCCAGGTCATCCAAGCCTGCCGGGCACATGGTGGATTGAGACCCACGAGCGCAACATCACCTTCAACTCTGGGCTAAAGGTTGGCCAGGACGGCTATTACCCACCAACGCCCATTGGGTGGGCCATGCAGTATCACAGCGGTGGCTACTTCCTGCACGAGAGTTGGTGGCGCAGCCAGTTTGGGCCAAATGACCAGTTTCCACACTCTGATCCCCGTGGAGGTTCCTTCGCCACTGAGGGTTCGCATGGCTGTGTGAATATCAGCACAGCAAATGTGACATGGCTGTATGGATTTGCAGAAACCTCTTCAACAAAGATTATCATTTACTAGTCTCATGTACCGCTAGTGATGCGCTACCTGAAAAAAAGGGTTTCACCATCTTTTTAGGTAGCGCATAGCTATTGGTGTTTATATATGTATGTAGTAAAGTGAAACCATGCGAAAAAGACTATACTATGAGGAAGACAGTCGTGCAAATATCAAACAAAAGGAAAAGCTATGCAAAACAAAAAAACCTTTAGCACAATGGAAATTGTTCTCCTTATCGTCCTTGTTGGCTCCCTGATCCTCGCTTTTCTCCAGGCCCACCACGAAGAAGAGGAAGAAGGAAAGTCTGAGCAGTGACTTTCAGCATTCTTCCCCCTTGACAGTTAGCGATATATCGTTATAATTACTAATACCATATAACGATATATCGCGAGTCCCTCACAGGCACTCCCACATATTCGGGTCGAAAACTATTGACTCTTTGCTCATTTCGTCGTATAATTTAGATAGGTTACTTACTAAATTATAGAGCAAATTATGTGCGAACCTATTGAATTAGAGGGTGAGCAAATGGAGATGGATCGGGATATCAATCCAACAACGTTGAGACTGATGCGAGCTTTTCGAGAATTCCACAAATCGGGTTGGCAAGAACACTCATTCGCGGGTTGTAAGCCGAGCGAAATTCGCGTGTTGTTTTGTGTCAAACATGGCGTGAAGGTTGGTGCCAGTGACATGAAGGTCTCGGATATCAGCAAGTTGCTGCATGTGACTTCGCCGAGTGTGACCCAGTTACTGAAAAGTCTGGAGGCCAATGGATTTATCGAGCGAAAGATCGACCCTATCGATAGGCGGGCCGTTGGTATTAAGCTAACGGGAATGGGCGAGGCGTTTGTTAAGCAGGCGATGGAGGCTTTTACGAGTTCTATGGATGGATTGGTTGAGTATTTGGGAGAAGAAGAGAGCAATCAACTTGCCGAACTTTTATCGAAAGCGTTTCGCTATTTTGGCGAGCGGGAAGCGCGTACTTTTAGCGAGCGAGAAAACAGTATGCGTCAATCTCAATGGAATGGAGATGAAAAAGTATGATTAAATTAATGCGGTTTTTCAGACCGTATCGTATGCTCATCATGGTAGTATTGGTGCTGGCCTTCGCACAAACGATGGCCAACCTGTATTTGCCGACCTTGATGGCAGATATTGTAGACACGGGCATTGTCAATAAGGACATTGGCTATATCTGGCGCGTTGGTGGCCTGATGCTGCTGGTGACTATCGGCGGCACGATTTGCGCCATCATTGGCAGCTTTTATTCCGCCAGAGTTGCCACTGGCTTTGGCAAACTTTTACGCGCCCAAATTTTCCACCGTGTCGAGAAATTCTCATTGCACGAGTTCGATACCATCAGCACAGCCTCGTTGATTACCCGCACGACCAACGATACAACGCAGGTGCAACAGGTGTGGATTATGATCTTGGGCATGATGATTAGCGCACCTATGATGTTCATCGGCGGTATTATTATGGCTGTCTCCCAGGATGCCACGCTTTCCTGGATCTTGGTGGTCATCTCGCCTGTCCTGGTCGGTGTAATCGTTCTGCTGATGAGCAAGGCTATCCCGCTTTTCCGTATCGTGCAGGTGAAGCTAGATAAAATCAATCTTGTACTAGATGAAGGTTTGACTGGTGTGCGTGTAATCCGGGCCTTTGATCGGATTAAGCACGAGGAGAAGCGTTTTGATGAGGCGAATCTCGATCTAACTGATGTATCTATTAAAGTTAACCGCATCACCGCTACAATGATGCCGACGATGATGCTGGTGCTGAATGTGTCCAGCGTAGCTATTCTCTGGTTTGGCGCTATCCGCATCAATAATGGCGATATGCAGGTGGGTTCGTTGATCGCGTTCTTACAATACGCCATGCAAATTCTCTTCGCACTGCTGATGGTCTCGATGATGTTTATCATGATCCCACGCGCTGCTGCCTCCGCCACGCGTATTAACGAAGTGTTGGATATCGAGCCGGAGATCAAAGATGCTGAGCATGTGAGACTTGCGGGCGAATTAGAAGGGTATGTGGAGTTTGAGAATGTGACGTTCAGCTATCCTGGCGCGGAAGAGCCAGCACTCTCCAACATCTCATTTCAAGCACGTCCAGGCGAGATCACAGCGATCATCGGCGGCACTGGCGCAGGAAAATCGACCTTGGTTAGCCTGATTCCACGCTTCTACGATGTGGACAGTGGGCGTGTGCTGGTGGATGGCGTGGATATACGCGAGATGCCGCAAGAGTATGTGCGCCAAAAAATTGGCTTTGTACCCCAAAAAGCGGTGCTCTTCTCCGGCTCAATTCACGAGAATATTCGCTTCGGTAAAGCGGATGCCTCAGAAGACGAGATCAGCTATGCGGCTAAAATCGCGCAAGCTACCGAGTTTATCTCTGAAATGCAGGACGGGTTTGACTCGACGATTGCCCAGGGTGGCACGAACGTTTCGGGTGGCCAGAAGCAGCGTCTCTCTATTGCTCGCGCATTGGTACGACGACCTGAGATCTATGTCTTTGACGATAGCTTCTCGGCGCTGGACTTTAAGACTGATGCCAGATTGCGCAAAGCCTTGAAACACGAGATCAGTCATTCGACTGTCTTGATCGTAGCTCAGCGCGTCAGCACTGTCATAGAAGCAGATCAGATTATTGTACTGGATGAGGGACGTGTGGCAGGGATTGGTAATCATCGAGAGCTGATGCGCACCTGTGAAGTATATCGTGAAATTGTGGCCTCACAGCTTTCAGCAGCAGAAATTGCGGAGGAAATCGCATGAATCAAGATCGCAGAGAGCAGCGACCTAGTGGCCCCGGCACACCAGGCAGGCCAGGCGGCGGTGGCATGATGGGCGGGTCATGGGGTGCTATGGGCATGCCCACACAAAAAGCGAAGGATTTTAAAGGAACGCTCAAGCGGCTCCTCAGCTACTTTATCCCGGAGAAATTTCTCCTGATTGTGGTCGTGATCGCGGCCATCATCAGCACAGTTTTCTCGATTGTTGGCCCGAAAATCCTGGGTCTGGCTACGACCAAATTGTTCGATGGCCTGATCGCGAAATTCGTGGTGATCCAGAAATACACAGCCCTGGCAAAGCAAGGGATTTTCGTGAAACCCCCATCCTTGCCAGGCGTGGATTTTGGATATATTGGGAACATTCTGCTGTTC
The DNA here is from genome assembly GCA_039923935.1 of Ktedonobacteraceae bacterium. GTDB lineage: Bacteria > Chloroflexota > Ktedonobacteria > Ktedonobacterales > Ktedonobacteraceae > Paraktedonobacter. Next base: position 6,532 of record JBDTBU010000201.1, read on the forward strand.
TTGCTGGGACTCTACCTGGTCAGTGCGCTCTTTGGCTATATTCAGCAATATGTTATGGCTGGTGTGGCACAGCGCACGGTCTATCGGATGCGCAAAGAGGTTGACGAGAAGCTTTCGCGTCTGCCGCTCAGATACTTTGACGAGCGTACGCATGGAGAGATCCTCAGCCGCGCCGTCAACGATATGGACAATATCAGCAGCACCTTGCAGCAGAGCCTGACGCAGTTCATCACCTCGCTAGTGACCTTCCTCGGCGTGATTGTGATGATGCTGACGATTAGCTGGCTACTAAGTCTTATTGTGGTCGTCACGCTCCCGCTTAGTTTGCTGTGTACCATGGGCATCGCGAAACGTTCGCAAAAACACTTTAGAAGCCAGCAAAGGTCGCTTGGGGAACTCAACGGGCACGTGGAGGAGATGTATAGCGGCCATAAGATCGTCAAAGCTTTCGGGCATGAAAGCGAGTCTATCGCTAAATTTGATGCACTGAACGAGAAGCTCTATGACGCTGGTTGGCGAGCGCAATTCATATCAGGTATGATTATGCCGCTGATGCGCTTCATTGGTAATATTGGCTACGTCTTTGTGGCTGTGGTTGGCGGCATCATGGTGGCGAACGGCTCGATGGCGATTGGCGATGTGCAGGCGTTCATTCAGTACGCGCAGCAGTTTGTCCAACCGATCATTCAGTTAGCCAATATTGTGAACGTCATTCAATCGACGATGGCCTCGGCTGAACGAGTCTTTGAACTGCTCGACGGGCAGGAGCAGATTCCGGAGGAAGTGGATGCACAGGTGATCGCGGTTCCGCTTGGCGCAGTACAGTTCCAGAACGTGCGCTTCGGCTATCAAGACGATGCCATATTGATGGAAAATATGAACATTGATGTCAAACCAGGACAGATGATCGCGATTGTTGGCCCAACCGGAGCTGGCAAAACCACGCTGGTCAACTTGTTGATGCGTTTCTATGAGGTCAACGACGGTGCGATCCTGGTTGACGGGGTGAATATCACCCAACTCAAACGTGGTGATCTGCGACGCACCTTCGGCATGGTCCTGCAAGACACCTGGCTCTTCAACGGAACCATTCGTGATAATATCGCCTATGGTCGCGAGGGAGCTACGGAAGATGAGATCAGCCGGGCCTCGAAGGCTGCCCATGCCGATCACTTTATCAGAACGTTGCCTGAGAGCTACAAAACCGTTCTGAACGAAGAGGCAACCAACATCTCGCAGGGTCAGAAGCAGTTGCTCACTATCGCCCGCGCTTTCCTGGCCGATCCAGAAATTCTGATCCTCGACGAGGCGACCAGCAGCGTCGATACCAGAACAGAACTGCTCATCCAGAAGGCCATGTCCGAGCTGATGAAGGGCAGAACGAGCTTTGTAATCGCGCACCGTCTCTCGACCATTCGCGATGCTGACCTGATCCTCGTCATGAACCACGGGACGATTATCGAGAAGGGCACGCACTGGGAACTGCTAGCGAAGAACGGCTTCTATGCCGATCTGTACAATAGCCAGTTCACCAATCATGTCCTTGAAGAAGCGGCTGTGCAAGCAGATTAAGCTTTA
>JBDTBU010000202.1:0-27349 GCA_039923935.1 Ktedonobacteraceae bacterium
TTTTATCCAGCCAAAAAGGGTGTCTATCTATAGCCCATATTGTACCAAGATGTTACTAGCCCTTTCATCCTTGCGTTACTGAGAGTAGATTGAAATAAAGGTCCTGTTTTTTCGACGAACATCCTGGAAATATAGACGGGATGTTCCTGCCTGCGGGCAGTGTGGTTTTCCTCCCACACATTGATGTGTAGGTATCCAGAAAGGGACGACATGAAAATCATGGTGGCGGATGATGACCGCGACATGGTTGATTTGCTCAGTTACTGGCTGAAGGGACACGGGTACGATGTGGTGCGGGCGTTTGACGGTGAGCAGGCCATCAAACGTTGGCGCGAAACGTTGCCAGACCTGGTGATCCTGGATGTGCAGATGCCGAAGCTAGACGGCTTCGAGGTTTGCCGCCAGATGCGCAGTGAAACCAATTCAATGGTCTTGATTCTCACCGCACATGATCGTGAAGATGATGAGGTACGTGGTTTGGAGATGGGGGCGGACGATTATTTGCGCAAACCGTTTAGTCCACGACAGCTCTTGGCGCGTATAAAGGCTGTCATGCGTCGTTCATCGAACGCCAGAGGAGCGTCCAATTCCTCGTCGGTGACTGTTGGCCCGGTAACGCTGGATGCCATGCGCCACGAGGTCACACGCGACGGTGTAAAGGTTCGCCTGACACCTACGGAAAGTCGCCTGTTGCATCTGTTAATTACTCACACAGGTCAGGTGCTCACGACGGATATGATTATCGAGCGCGTCTGGGGCTATGACGAGTCGGGCGATTCGGGCCTCGTCAAAACGCATATTCGCCATTTGCGTCAGAAGGTCGAACCGGAAGCGAACAGCCCGCAGTACATTATGACAGTACCCGGCGTTGGCTATACGTTTACTACACCTATGACTATTGAGTCCTAGGCCGCGTTTAGGCCAAGCCGCAAGATATATTTTCTGGGCAAACGCACAAGTGTGTTTGCCCAGAAAGTCTTTTCTGAGATTTTCTTCTCAACCTCATTTCTCCATTCTTAACCATATTGTAACGTTTCTTCTGCACATTTAGATCACGCCACCAGGATATAATCAGACCACTTTTGTGATAGGTCAATGCATCAAAATATATGGATGATAAAAGCCATGAGAGAGACCCAGCAATTCGTAGCCTTTGAACCGTCTCAGCAGCCTCATGAGCGCTGTGATTGCTCTCCACTGTCTCTCTGGCAGCGGGCTAACCCCTATGGCCCGGAAGAGAGACATACGTGCGTCCTAGTTGCTCCAAATCTGAACAAAGCCCTTCAGGCTACCCTCGCCAGTTATGTTTCTCACACGCTACCTTGCAGTTTACTGGTATTGCATGTTGCGCAGTTTAAACATATTGTGCTCTCTCCAGCGTCAGCACGTAGTCATCAGAGGCTGATGTATCATACTTCGGCAACCTTCCTGGCGCAAATTGTCCAGAATATACGCCGCACCCTGCGCACAAGTGACCAAATTCTCGTAGAAGATTGTGGAAGTGGAGCAGCTATCCTCTTTCCAAGTGCCGATCAAGAGGGTATTGCATGTATTGCTCGGCGCATCTTGCAGAGTATTCGCTTGCTTCAGGCTGAAACGGTAGTTCCTCCCTTGCGCTACGAGACAGAGGTTGTGTTTGGTCTAGGTGCCTACCTCGGCCTGTCAGGCTCGCTGGCGGAACTGTTTGAGCAGGCTACCCAGATTCAAGAGCGCATCACCTTTCGTCCTGCGATTGTTGACCTACCTGTGCAGACAACAGCACGGTCAGGCTACACTGCACAACATTCGGAGTTGGTCCAAGCCAAAGAGGCGCGTGTGCATGAAGCGCGTGCCAGTGGCATTCCCTTCATGCAAATTCCCTCGCGTTTGCCAGTCCACCTGCAATCATTGATTCCCTACGCGTTGGCTCTGGAACTGCGCTGTGCCCCCGTTGGCCGGAACCATAAACGGCTCACCGTCGCCATGGCTAATCCAACGGACACGCGTGCGATCTCGCATTTGTGTAAAGTTACAGGCATGCGTATTTTCCCTGTTTCCTGCGAGATCGTTGCTCTAGAAAAATTGTTAGCAAGCAACTGGTAATGATTATCCTACCCCGTTAGTGGAAAAGTTAACCAAATCATAACGCAACCTCTACCGAAAAGCGTGTCACGATTGGTTACTATAACATGCAATGAGACACGTACAGGTATCAGTTTGGTACAGCATGTATCGTTTATCGCGAATATTGAACGCACTTATCTAAAAACTCGAGGAGAAAAATACCATGGCGATGCAAGTCATTCAGGACGATGTCCTTCTCACTTTTAAAGAGGCAATGGGCTATTTACGGGTCAGCCGTTCCACGCTTTATCGCTTGATGTGGTCAGGTCAGTTAACCGGCCATAAGGTAGGCAGCACCTGGCGTTTCTATCGCGATGATTTGCGTGGCTGTGTCGGGCGCGGCGTGATTATGAGCAGTGCCGCTACTCGCGTAGCCCACGATGTGATTATGAGCAGCGCCTCTCCCAGCGTAGCTCTGAATTAACGCCCTCAGTATTCACGATTATCTATTTTGTCTTGCGGGACATAGAATGTAGCGCGAAAAGGACTGGTGTACAGATACTCCAGTCCTTTTCGCTTTTTCTGGTATGTGGTGCCCACTAGACCCTGCTGTTAGGATTGCTCAACATCGATCAGGTGTGGTGCAGGTTTGACATCCTTCGGATCACCCGCATGGCGTTCAAACTCCCTTTCCAGATCATACAGAACCTTGCGTTCAGCTTCGGGGAAAGAAAGGCCATCCATGCGTGCACACTCAACTACCCGGTTAAGATACGTGCGAGCAATGTTATCGCGTTGCCAATCCAGTTCTGGCATGGGAACCAGTTTGACCAGATCGACTGGATAAAACTCGTCATCTGCCAGACCTGTGGCTAGCATGTTGGCATAGTCGTTGACCGCGCCAGGAATGGCAGGATCGCGGGCAAAATCAGGCAGTGCGCTGGACACAATCAGCACGCCGGCCAAGCGTCCACCTCGCATGACGGGAGCGGCACAGGAGCTCCGTTCATTTTTATCCAAGCCAACAGGAATGCGGGCCTCCACATCTTTGGAACTCCAGGTTTTCACACGTTGAAAGATCGCGGCAGCTCCGGCCAGGGTTGTGCTACCCAGATAGGTTTTAAAATCGAGCGCAAAAGCCCACGGTGCTTGGCCGCGCATCTCCATTTCACAGAGAGAGTGAATGGTCCCATCCTTGTGTGGCGGCATTAAGCGAGCGTAGGTCAGAGCCAAACCGTGACGATCTGGATCAAAGTGGAGCAGGGCGTATTCAAAGATTGTCTCCATGATATGCCAGCGGCGGCTCGCGTTATCAACAGTAATAGCGGCCTGCTCTAAGACGCGATGGAAAATCTCCCTTTGTACATCCCCGCTGACAGTATACGCTGCTACGTTCCGTGTGCGCTCGTGCTGAGCGGTATCGGTGAATGACAAAGCCAACATCTGGGGAAGCACATTCAACAACTGGTGTAAGTGACTGCGGCGAGGTTCAGACGTGCCATTGAGCCAACGATAGACGGTATTATCGCTGACACCAACTTCCCTAGCAATGCGCAGAACTTCACTGCGGTCATTTTTAATCAGAAAACCCAGCAAAGTAGCAAACGCGCTTGGATGCTCACCTTGCGAGGAAAAGGCATCAGATACTTCGTCGGTTTCGTCCCCAGGTTTTGCCTGATCCACAGGTGGCGGATCGGGTTGTACCGATGTAGACATATTTGCCGTGAGGAGAGCTTTTTTCTTCGCCGGACGACCACGAGGCCGGCTGCTTTTTTCAGGTCTATTGTTCTGATCCATGTCATATCCCCTTTCCCAGGTGGGAGATATCATCCTACTGCTCAAAAATTCAACCAAAATGAGCGGCTTTATAGACTACTTGACAGAAGTATAGCATATATTTCTCATTTTTTACAGAGTCACGCCGATACTTTGTGCAATTTCTTCTCGTTTCGAGAACATACGTCTGTATCTTGTCACGCTATACTAGTTACACAATAGACACTTTGTTACACAAGTATGTTTGTAAGCAGCGATGCATCCTCTATAAGTATCCTCAAGTTTGTTGCACAAGAATAGCGATTTTCTAAAGGCATAGATAAACACGCACAATATTGTACGTTCGAGATTACTTCTTCTAGTACATTGCGGCTATCAAAGTATGACATATGTTTGCAAAATATTGCATTTATGTTGGAAAAAATGCTATACTCTCTGTATATCCAAAGCATTTCTCAAATTATATGTGCCTGCATAGGTTCGAGAACAGGGCTGGATAAAGGGACGCTTGCCAAAGATGTATCGGGAAGCATTTTAGGCCAAGGAAAAGCGCAAAACACTCCACTACTCTTTTAGGGGCGAGTGTTTGAACAATCAATCGGCGAATGTACAGGTGTAGCATTCATTGCAATAGTTTTTAGGAATATACCGGCATCCAGACTCATCAACAATTTTAAGCGAGAGCCAGGCTTAGCAGAGGTGCTACCCATTGTTGAGAGAAACTGGAGCAAGGTATGTGCCTGAAAAGAATTTTTCCAGAGCAAAGTAGCAGCTAGGAAACAAGAGAGGCGGTAGGTATCATGGCAATTGAGAACGCTGTTCACGTCAACGAATGTGGTTTGCCGCTCAATGCTATTGAGTGGTTAGTGACGCATCATCAGAGCAAGTTGGTCGAGCGCGAGCGCATGATTCAGGATCTCCATCTCAAAGACGGCGCGAGAGTCGTCGATGCAGGTTGTGGCCCAGGACTCTGGAGCCCTTTACTAGCCAGGGCTATTGGCTCACGAGGGCGTATCATAGGGGTAGACCTCTCAGCCGAGGCACTGGTTACTGCGAGACAGCGTGGCCGTGACCAGTGGTATGAAGGGCGCGTTAAGTACAAGCAGAGTTCTATGGAGCATTTGCCTGTGGCTAGTGGCTCTGTCCACACTATTTTCAGCGCCAATGTCAGCCAGTATCTACCGGAGCCTGTTGAGACATTCGCAACACTGGGACGTTACTTGCTGCCTGGCGGACAACTGGTTATTAAAGATATCGATTTTGGCACATTGCGTTTCTCTGGCATCGACCCTGCTTTGCAAGCGCGGGTATTTCAGGCTCGCGCACAATGGGAAGATGTGCGCGTCTCACAAGAGTATGCCTTTGAGGATAGCTGGGTTGGCTCCAAACTTGCTGGCTATCTGCGAGCTGCTGGCTATGAGGATGTGCAGGAAAAAGTGTATACCATTGTGCGCCAGGCACCTCTTGCTCCGGATTTTCGTGCCTATCTGCAAGGTATCGGCTCTTGGTTTATCTGCGAAGGAGCACCTTTTCTGGCGCAAGCTGATGTCAGAAGTTGGTTACGCTGCTTCGTGGATGGAGAGCAATGTGTGCTCGATCAGACACTCTTTCACTATGAAGAAAAAGAATATATGGTGACGGGTCGCTGGCCTAGCAAGCCATCCCGCCGCTCCTTCGACATGCACTTGACCTTGCTCAAAACCGGAAAATAACATATCTTGTGATCGTTTGATCAACGATTGAGAGACAAAACGAGAGACGCTTACATCATTAAGAGCAAGCGTCTCTCGTTTTTTGATGCAGTACGGAACGAACGTTGCATGTAAATATCAGTCTTACATTCTAAAATCCAAGCCCTAGAGTACGAATGGAGCGGGTAGCATTGGAACCAGACATTCGTACTCTAGGGCTTGTAGCCATGGCATCTTACCCTGAATATGAGCTAAAAATAGTTGTTCGTGCACAAGAGACTAATGAACTTTGCTCAAGGTGTCTGCCACTAACGCAATTGAGGATTCACCTACAATTGAGCGCAACTGGTTGTGTAGGTGCCCCACACGCTTCATGCGAGCTGTAATGAACTCGTGCTTTGACACGCCTTGGGCAAACGCACCCAGGCCACGCTGAGCTGCTTCGTATTCGCTACTAATCTGCGTTAAGAGTCGTGCTACTTCGCTTCCGTGTTCAGTTACTTCTTGCATGTTCTCTTTCCTTTGCATGTGTGAGTGCGAGTCCTACCTGCGCTACAGATGTACACAAAAGGCTCTCAACAAACTTCGATATATGTACAATGTTCTTAACATGTTGCAACAACTTGTGAATAGGATATTCATAGTATGCATGATTGTTGATCTTGTTGTCCAGTGTTTTATCACCACTTTTCGATGCAATTAACAAATCTTAATAACTTTTTAATACGAAGCGCGAGTGTAAGCTGTCAAGAGGTTGCAAGTATATAGAACATATGGACAAGCAATCGATATAAGAACAGGTTATACAGGAACACGAGAAGTATAGATAGTACTTTTGGGGGGGGCAGAACAGAGAGCCAGAGCCAGTGATGCGACTGACTCTCTCTGTAACACACATGTACATCTTCGAGCGCTTCTATCGCGCCAATCTGGCCCGTTTACGCGAGGGCACTGTAGACCTAGCCATCGCTCAAACGCTTATCGAGTAGTTAGATGGGGAGTATTACCGCTATCAGCACCACTAGCAAGGGCAGCATGTTTCGCATGAATTTGCCAGTGGTGTTGGTTTTTGTACTCTTTAATAATGGATGAGAGCCACCGAAAAAAAATGGTAAAAACCATTTTTTTTCGGCGGCTCTCATCCATTATTAAAACAAGAGTGATAATGTTGTACAAGTTAGCGCTATGGATGTTTATTGGCTTCTTCTTGTTCCACATTTTTTGAGGCTGCGGTACGCATCGCGCTAAAAGAGGAAGAGGGCGTTGGCTTGCGTTGGCCTGCGAAAACGAACCGACCTAAGCCTAGGCCAACGATCAATGCGACAAGCGCGACCACAATCGATGCCCAGATGGGTATGCCCGACGCGTTATTGGTGCTTGTGCTAATGGGTGTTGGCGTGTGATTTTGAGATGCGCTGGGGGTTGGTGTGCTACTGACTCCGTTGGCGTTCACAGTGAACGAGAACGCGCCCGCAGCGGGATCGCCGTCATCAGCAGAAACTGTTTCCCACACGACCACGTAGATACCGTTCATATGGGCACTATTGGGCGTGATGCTGACGGACATCTCTTTCTGATTCGAGAGCGGAATTTGAGCGTTCCCCTGGCTAATAAGCGTGTTCGTAGCGTCTGCGCTCGGCCCATACACAAACAAATTGCTTTTGGTCGGGTCGGGATTGAGATTTTCCGCAACCGTGACCGTCACTTTGGTTGGTGCTGTAGTGATGGTTGAGCCGATAGCTGGCTCGGAACTCAGCACTTTGGAGTGGGCAGGCATCGTAGGATATGCTGGGGCCGCGAAGGCTGTGCTCACTATAATACAGAGCAACCCCAGACCTATAGCCGCCGCAAGCAGCGCTTTCAGTGTATAACTAAATATACGCATAGATGTGTTTTACTCCTCCGACAGCATACAGTTTCCTCATCCTATGGTAATACATCTAGCCTGCTCTGTCTATTGGGAAGAATCCCTATTATTGACCCTACAAGAGTGAGTATGGTTCTTTGGCAACGCTAAAGAGTGCTAGTATACGAAACAGGTCCATACTCGCACTCTTTTATTTGCCTTTATGGATTTATTCCGATGTAATACGCAGAAAGCGCTTTAGTGCGTAGAACAAGAGAAAATAGATCACCGCTGCAAAAAGCGTTGACAACTCAAAAGCCTGGTGGATGTGTAGAGAAATCGTAGGAGCAGTGCCCTGGAATGGGATAAGCAGAACCCCTGTCAGCGAAAAGATGAAATTGGCAAAAATGCTTGCGGGGTCAGCACCAAGCATTTTCAGCAAGAAACGCAGTCCAAGCATGATTTCCAGCACCATCAAAAACCACTGGAGATAGTCGTTCAGTTTGCCAATCGCGAATTGAACGTTCAGCGCCCCTTCGCGTATTGGCAGCTCCTCGCTCTCTGCCAACACTGGTTGAGGTGCTATCCTGCCTTCGATCTGAGGCTGATAGGCTGTCGGCGCTTCGTGCCCAGGGGTTAGCGGAACGGTTCTGGGTTGTAGCGCTTCCATAGCGTCGGTTGTGTCGTCGGACATCTGGCTCTCTCCTCTATTTTAACCGGGTGTCTCAGGCGTGATGTGCATTGCCCACATCGATTATAACATGATTTGTTTGTTAAATGCTACATCAAAAGAGGCGAAGAAGGCCACTATTTTGTACAATGCGCATTGTGACGCCTAACAAAGAGCTTGATCCCATAGGCGTGTTGTACCTCTTGATATTGGCAAGCCGAGAGCGCATTGAGCGTTGTTGTCGCAGTAGCTCGGTTCCCAAAAGTTGGGTTACTGAGATCAACCAGAAGATATTCTACCTTCCGCTCACAGGTCGCATCCAAGCAATATGTGGGGAAGACGGCCAGTAGTTGGCGCTCGCTCACATGCGGATTGAGGTCATCGCTGGCCGAGACAGAAGCATCGGGCGGAATCAGATTGATCAACTGTTGAATTTTCTGCTCACGTGCTCCCGGCAAGTGATCGGGCCAAAAAGAGTTCAACGTGGCCTGAGCAATAAAAAAATTCAGACCAATGGTAAAGATCAGCCAGACGCAGAAAACCCACTGCAAACGTAATGGTGAGACTTTTTTTGTCAGAGGGTACATACGCGCACCAAAACTCTGCCAGCGTGCCTGGCCCTGGCGCCAGGCTGGTAATGTCAGACGCGTCAGACGTGGCTGAATACGCTTGCCAATGTGTCGGAGTGGCTGCCAAAGACGTGCAGCCAGATGTTGCACACGTGTGGGTATACTTTGCAGAGGATAGGGGCGTTTTTCGGTGTCTGGCGCAGGTTTGCCTGTGAGCATTTCCAGCTCATCCTGGCGAATCTCTGCGCGGCTCCAGCCCTGCCAGAACAAGATCACACGCCGCGTACCATGGATGGCTGACAGCATCACAAAAGGAATAATCGCGGCATTGTATTGATAGATACCGCTATAGTTGGGCTGATTATCTGAGAGAATATTACTAGCAAGTTTGGGCAGAATCGGCAAGAGCCATTCCGGTGCAAGCAGACTGAGAAAGCCGGTACTACGGAAAAGGCCAAACACATAATATACACGGTCAAGCGTGAAGATAGTCGTAAAGATCAGCCAGGGATGGACGATTAAATTGACAATTGCCGCCGCTGGTGTCGCGCCTAACATTTCGTAGCGGTACCAGAAATTATTGGCCTGGACCCCGACATAAAAGTGCGGGATTACTATCTTAAACGCCACATAGGTCCAGGCAATGCCTCCGATAAGCAAGGTCAGGCCCAAGCGCGGTGAGCGGTACCTCCACATAAGCAGAATACCAAACAGCGCCACCGCCAGGGGCATATCCTCTTTACACGCGCAGATAAAGATGCACAACACGATAAACCAGATGTAGCGGCGATACGTGATAGCCAAAATTGCATATAATAATAACGGTGTTGCCAGACTGTCTGGGTGGAAATCAAAGATATTGATGCCCAGCAGCGCGGGCGTGAGCAGGTACGCGGCTGACATCACTCCTGCTAGCATCGGCCACGAGGGTAGATAGCGGCGAGTAATCAGAAAAACAGCCGGAGCACCAGCAGCCAGAACCAGCGTTTGAAAAATCAGCAGTGTGCTCGGATCAGCGTGAAAAGCGTAGAGCAGCGAAACCAGCAACATGATTGGCTCAACGTGCACAGCCAGACGTGTGGGTGGGCCATACCAGTCTATAGCCTGATTGGTAAACTGGAACAGACGCCCATGAATCGTGTTCCAGAGCACCTGATCCATATTGCCCAGATCAAAGGCCGTAGCCTTGAAGGTTTCATAACGAAACACAGATTCAAGGCTCATCACTGTAATATAGGTGAGCATCGCGCAGATCAAAAGCACCCAGGCAATGCGTAATTGTGCACGTAGATCAAGCGGCTTGAGAAATTTCATAAAAATCCTAGACCGTCAAAACCGAATAATAAAGGCCAACACCTACGAGAAGCATAAAACTATACACAATGAGATGTTCCGTCCATGTACCTGTGCGGAAACGCCAGTGCCGGTTGGGTGGAAAGCCATAATACCTATGCATCGGCCAGAATAGTGGCACGCCCTCGATAGTGAGGCCGTCGGCTGCGATATGCATGAGACATCCGAAAAGTACGGCGATAAAGACCATATGCGTGCTCGTGATAATCCGCACTGGTAAGATGTAGCCACGCGAGAGCAGCAGGTATTCAGCCAGCTTTTCCAAGCCGAGCGCGATAGCTGAGCCAATCCCAAGACCCATGAAGCTATGGAAGAGTGTGCGATGACCAAATGCATGCTGGATACTTCGGCTCACCCAACCCAACTTCCTGCCCAACGTGCTACGAGCGTTGTCAATGTCCGGGAGCAGTGCACCAAAGCCTACCATAAAATAGTAAAGAGCTTTGTTGAGGACAAGTGAAAACTGGATATGGTTAGAGCCAACCAGGTGCGGCCCAGAGATCTGTGCCACGCTATCTAGTACAACCCCAGCAGCCAGACCCACCAGCAGGTGCGATTTACCAAGCATACAGAAACAACCTCTTCAGTGTTTTTTCGTGCGCGAGTAGACAACGGGTATCACTGTTTGCTTATTTTAGAGCTTTGGACTAAAAATAGCAAGGGTATAGTTCTGAGATTTTACGCCTCATCAGGCAAACAAATCAACACGGCATGATCCTCGATTTTGACTGGGTAGGTGAGGATATCCTGACGCGCTGGACCTCGCAGAACCTTGCCAGTGCGTACATCGAACTGTGCACCGTGCCAGGGGCAGGTCAGTACAGAACCCTCTAGATCGCCTTCGTTGAGCGGGCCACTGATGTGGGTGCAGTTATCGGTGAAGGCATAAATACAGCCCTCAACTTTGGCTAAACAGACTAGCTCGCCATCAGCCTCCAACGCCAATGTACTGCCCTCTTCGATGTCGTCAACATTCGCGACTTTGATAAAATCGGCCATATGTATTCCCTACTTATGCTTCCTCATCTTCATCTTCATCCAACTTCGGTTTCTCCAGACCTGCCAACGCGAGGCTGCGATGTAGTACGCGCAGTGAGAGGAACGCGCACTTCGTACGCGCCGGGCTGATGCTGATGCCCAGAGCATCCAGTACATCCTCTTTGCCCAACTGGATCACCTCTGCAACGGTGTGCCCCTCGATCAATTCAGAAAGCATCGAGGCTGAGGCTTGGCTGATCGCACAGCCGCGTCCCTGGAAGCGCACCTCGGCGACGCGCTCGCCCTCTATTTTGAGATCGATAGCGAGCGTATCGCCACACAGCGGATTCGCGTCTTCCGCATGTGCGTCAGGCTGCTCCAACGTCCCGTAGTTACGCGGGTTGCGATAGTGTTCCAGGATATACTCCCGGTAATAATCCATAGACATATGCTGAATCCTTATAACTTGAAAATCTGCTGCGCTTTCTGCAACCCTTGCACGAGCGTATCGATATCCGCTGGAATGGTATAAACATAGCAACTGGCGCGAGCGGTGGCGACCAAGTTGTAGCGTTCCATCAAAGGTTGTGCGCAGTGGTGTCCAGCGCGAACTGCCACGCCGACTTCTTGATCCAGGATCGAGGCTAGATCGTGCGGGTGAATATCGCCCAAGGTGAATGAGATGACGCCGCCGCGTTTGCTGGCTTCCGGGCCATAGATGGTCAGGTCAGGCACCGCTTGCAATTGTTCCATAGCGTAGGTTGTGATTTCCTGCTCGTGGCGCAGTACGTTCTCCATACCCAGCGCGTTCAGGTAATCGACTGCCGCGCCCAGACCAATCGCCTCGGCAATAGCTGGGGTGCCTGCCTCGAATTTCCAGGGCAGGTCGTTCCAGGTGGACTCGCGTAGGTGGACTGTGCGGATCATTTCGCCGCCGCCCATGAACGGGGGCATCGCTTCCAGCAATTCACGTCTGCCATACAATACACCAATGCCCGTCGGTCCCAGCATCTTATGTCCGCTGAAACAGAGAAAATCAACATCCAACTCTTGCACATTAACCGGCAGATGTGGCACGCTCTGCGCACCATCTAGTAGCACCACCGCACCGACTGCATGGGCCTGTGCGATCATCTCACGAGCGGGATTGATCGTGCCCAGCACATTGGACATGTGGGTAAAGGCGACCAGCTTCGGCTGCTGGCTCAGCAGTTGCTCGTACACATCCAAGCACAACTGACCATCGTCAGTCACGGGAATAAACTCCAAGCGTGCACCTGTGCGTTGGGCCAACAGTTGCCAGGGGACGAGATTGCTGTGGTGCTCCATCTCGGTCAGCACAATCAGGTCGCCCGTATGGATATTGGCGCTGCCCCAGGTGTACGCGACCAGGTTGATGCTCTCGCTGGTATTGCGCGTGAAGATCACTTGTTTGCTGTGACGCGCATTGATAAAACGCGCCACTTTGACGCGTGCCTTCTCCATCCGTGCCGTGGCCTCTTCGCTGATCTCATAGACGCCGCGATGCACATTGGCGTTGTACATCTGGTAGTACTCGGTCATGGTTTCGATGACCGAAAGTGGCTTCTGCGAACTGGCTGTACTGTCGAGATACACCAGCGGCTTGCCATGTACCTGACGCGCCAAAATGGGAAAATCCTGGCGAATTTCGGCGGCGCTACGAACAGGGGTCGCCGGTCTCTTCTCGGATGCTAACATGATTGTACCTGATTTCCAGCATCTATGTACTTCACCGTACAACACTATGCTAACGGGGCACTACTGACGCAATGCCCCGCCAGTCCATTAATATTCGGTGAGCTTTATCTCTTCATCACTTGCAGTCGAGCTATCGAGCTTGACTGCATGTTCATCCACACCCTCAATCTCCCAACGCTCCTGCGCATCCACCCAGGTGTCTGCTTCGCTCTCGAAGGAACCGCGCATACGTTGGATGATGCTGCGGCGCAGACGAATGCGCAGATTTTCCAGAGGAATGCGCTGCAAGACTGGCTCGAAGAAGCCCTGCACGATAATGCGCTCGGCCTCTTCTTGCGGAATGCCGCGCACCATCAGGTAGAAGAGCTGCTCTTCGTCGATCTTGCCAGTGGTCGCGCCGTGGCTAGCACTAACCTGGTTCGCACCGATCTCCAGGCCGGGGATCGACTCTGCTCGGCACTCCTGGCTCAGCAGCAAGGTGTGGTCCGAGAGAAACGAGGCAGTGTTCTGCGCTCCTGGCTCGATGCGGATCATGCCGTCGAACTCCACCCGCGACGCGCCAGTGAGCACGCCTTTAACCAGCGTTTCGGCGTTGGTGTTCAGCGCATTGTGATGGGACAGCGTTTTGATCGAGTAGCGCTGCTCGTTGTCGGCGAAGAAAACGCCAACCAGTTCACCAACGGTCCCGTTGCCGGACAAATCCACGCCGATGTTCGAGAGCATGACCTTGCTGCCAAGGTCCGCCAGCACCCAGGTGGTACTGCCATCCTTCTCATTGACCGCGTTTTTATACGTGATGTGCCAGACGTTCTGTCCCAAATCCTGCATATTGCTGAATTCCACATGGGCTGCTTCCTTGGTGTGAATCTCGACCACGCTTTGCAACAGCGAGGGACGTTCGCCCTCACAAGCCGAGTCCAGCTCGTGCACAAAGCGCACACTGCTCTGCTCATCGGCGATAATCAGGGTGTGTGCGAAGCTAGCTGAGCCGGCCTCATCGATCCAGATTTGCGCCAGGATGGGATCTTCGATCACGACGCCCTTTGGCACATACAGGAAGACGCCGCCACTCCAAAACGCGGCGTGCAGGGCGGTATACTTATCAGTTGCGACAGGTACGCAGTTGGTCATAAAGTGCTGCTGGACCAGTTCGGGATACTCGCGTACCGCCGTCTCCAGATCGGTCAGGATCACGCCGCGTTGTTTGAGTTCCTCGACCAGTTCGCAGCGCACAATCGAAGCGTTGCGCTGAAGCACCAGACCGGAGCGTTGATCTACTAAAGCCTGTTCAAGCGCATGGCTGATTGGCGCAGGGAGTGAGCTATTGCCAGTTGCGGGTACATAGGAAGCGAGATCCTGGAAGCGAAAGTTCGAGAACATGCGCAGGGTACCCAGGTCGCCACGACGGCCCAGAGGTGTAGGCGTATTCTCGTAGATCTCCCAAGCCTTTAGGCGTTTCTCAAGCATCCAGGCTGGCTCGCCTTTCTGACGCGAAAGCTCCTCCACCGCGTCGCGGGAGAACCCGCTGAGCAGTGTCTCAGGCATTTGCTGCCTCCCCGCTCACTTCTTCGGCAGGCCTCAGCCACTCGTAGCCTTTGTCTTCCAATTCCAGAGCCAGTTCTTTGCCACCTGATTTAATGATGCGCCCGTTGAACATCACATGCACAAAATCGGGCGTGATATAGTTCAACATGCGCTGATAGTGCGTAATCAGCAGCACGCCCATATCGGGGCCGGTTAGGGCATTGACACTTTCAGAGACAATTTTCAGCGCATCAATGTCCAGACCCGAATCGGTCTCGTCCATCAGCGCAATCTCTGGTTGCAGCAAGGCCATTTGCAGGATCTCGGCGCGTTTCTTCTCGCCACCAGAGAAGCCATCGTTGATGGCGCGGTTGATAAAGCTGTTATCAACCTTGAGCAGACGCATCTTCTCTTGCAGGAGCTTGCGGAACTCGCCGGGCGGCATGCTACGTTTCTTGCCCATTTTACCGGTGGGTTTCTCACCCTCTTCCAGCGGTTTGTTGCCTTCGCGCACAGCTTCGAGCGAGCGGCGCAGGAAGTTAGCCACACTCACGCCGGGGATGGACATGGGGTACTGGAAAGCCAGGAAGAGCCGCATACGGGCGCGGCGGTCAGGCGAATATTCCAGGATGTTCTCGCCTTTGAACCAGATCTCACCCTCTGTGACTTCATACTTGGGATTGCCCATAATGACGTTAGCCAGGGTACTTTTGCCGGAACCATTCGGTCCCATCAGCGCGTGGATCTCGCCTTGCTTCACAGTCAGGTCTACGCCACGCAGAATCGGTTTGCCTTCAATATTTGCGTGAAGGTTCTTAATAATCAGTTCTGATGTCATTCCTAAAAACATTCTCCTCAATTTACTTTGTTTGGGTTGGGCACTACCTAAGGTAGTGACACAAACACAGTAGTAGTACTAGCTTAGCTCGTGGCTGCATTCGCCACATGAATATCTGAGATGGCAATAAATTGAGCGGGGGAAGCTGGTTCAGCCTCACTTGCTCCCACTAGGTCAGCCAATGTCATCGTATCGAGTGTATGCGCAACCGCGTCACGCACTTTGGCCCACAGGTACTTCGTTTTGCAGGCATCCAGATAGCCACAGATCTGCGTCATCTCACCCTCGGTGGCACAAATCATCGGCGAAATTGGACCTTCCAACACTCGCACAATCTCGCCCATCGAAATCTCCTCCGGGTTGCGGCTCAAACGATACCCGCCGTGTGCCCCACGCGTGCTGCTCACCAGTGCAGGTTCACACTCGCGTAGCAGCTTCACCAGTTGCTCCAGATAAGCCAGTGGCAGCGATTCCGCCTGGGCGATATCCGTCAGCGAGCGTGGACGCTCGCCATAATGACGTGCCAGATCAACCATGATCCGAACACCATATTCGCCTTTTGTTGATACGCGTAACATCATGGCCTCGCTTTGCGTCCTGTCTATTTCTCGTTGGATCTCTCTTGCCGTGCTATGCAGTGCGAAATTAATCCGAGTTCTTGACTCGGATATATTCTAACACCTTCTATAAAGCCACGTCAACCTGACCACATTGTCAATAAGCACATTTCGCCCTTGACGCAATGTAAAAGTGTGGGTTATGGTTGTAGGAACGACGAATCACAATGAAAAGGAGCAAGAGACATGGAAGACCTTTCTCAATGGTTTCGCGCACAACTCACCACCAGCGCCGAGGCATTTATCTGGGCAGTTGAGCAAATCCCCACAGAGCGACTCCTGATAGCACCACCTGAAAAGCTGGGCGAGTGGTCAGTTGCGAGACATGTTTTTCATCTACTCTCCTACGAACGCAGACTTGCTCTCCCCAATATGCGTTGCTGGCTGGGCGAGTCGTTTGAACGCGACAACGATTATCAAGAAGAGGCCGAGTGGGCCAAAGGGCACGACCTAGCAACGTTCCTGGCAGAATTCCGCCAACTCAAAACTGAGGAGATTGCACTGTTAAAAGAGTACAAAGAGGAAGACTGGGAAAGGGTTGGGGCTTCATCAGTCTGGCCAGATGTCTCACTCCGCTGGGTTGTGACCAAAACGCTACAACATACTTTCGCACATAACAACGATGTGTTGGCTATTGGACTTTTCTGGAATTTTTTTGCGGAGCAGGAAGCGCTCAAATAAAAAGCTGTGCAAAAAATGGTGCCACCATTTTTTGCACAGCTTTTTATTATATTATCCTTGCATGACCTCGATGGTCTTGCGTACAAGCTCAATAAAATCGGGCTTGATGCTGGCCCCGCCGACGAGTGCGCCATCGATATCGGTATGCGTCATGTACTCGGTGATGTTAGCGGGGGTGACGCTGCCACCGTAGAGGATACGCAATGCGCGAGCTGCCCCTGCGCCGTACATCTTGCTATAGAGTTCGCGGATCAGCGAGATAACCTTGCCTGCCCCTTCGGCGGTGGCAGCTTTGCCGGTGCCGATAGCCCAGATCGGCTCGTAGGCGACGACCATGTTAGGCGCGGCCTCAGAGGGAACATTGGCAAGGCTCTGCTGAACTTGTGCACGAATCACAGCCTCAGTCTGGCCGGCTTCGTACTGGTCGAGATTCTCACCTACACAGACAATCGGACGTAGGTCGTGCTGGAAGGCGGCCAGCACTTTCTTGTTGACCAGATCGTCGGTCTCGCCAAAATAGGTGCGGCGTTCAGAATGGCCGAGAATCACTGTGCTACACAGTTCACGCACCATCGAGGGAGCGATCTCGCCAGTAAAGGCACCCTTCTCCTCATAATGCATATTCTGTGCGCCCAGTTCTACACGGCGGAAGAGATGGGAATCCAGTACCTCGCGCACCGCCATTAGCGAGATAGAGGGCGGGCAGAGAATCGCGTGCACGTAGGGATAGCGCGTCACCAGCATACCGAGTTCAGAGACAATCTCGTAGGTGAACTCAGAAGCCTGATGCGGACCATAGTTCATTTTCCAATTGCCCGCGATAATGGCATCGCGTACAGGTATAGCCATCACTGTTTGTCCTTTAAAGCCGCCACACCGGGCAGAATACGTCCCTCTAAAAACTCCAGAGAAGCGCCGCCACCAGTAGAAACGTGGGTCATCTTGTCTGCAGCTCCAGCTTGCTCAACTGCTGCCGCAGAGTCGCCGCCACCGATAATCGTAATCGCGCCAGCCTTGGTGCGCTGAGCCAGGATCTCAATCATCGCATCGGTGCCCTTTGCAAAGGCCGGCATCTCTGCCACACCAAGAGTACCGTTCCAAATGATAGTTTGCGCGTTGCCCAAAGCGTGGCGAAAAGTCTCGACAGTGGCCGGGCCGATATCCAGAATACGCCAGCCCTGAGGAACCTGCTGGCTACCAACGACCTTGTGATCTGCGTCAGCGGCGAAACGGTCAGCGATCACTACATCGGTGGGCAAGATAAATTGGATATCACGCTGGCGAGCCTGAGCAATCAGTTCGCGTGCGGTATCCACCTTGCTCTCTTCAAAGAGCGAATCGCCAATCTCATAGTCCTCAGCTTTCAAGAAAGTGTTAGCCATGCCGCCGCCGATCAGAATAACATCAGCTATGCTGATTAAGCGTTCCAGGACAGCGATTTTATCGGAGACCTTTGCGCCGCCGACGATTGCGGCAAAGGGATGTTTGGGATTTTCCAGAGTTGAGCCAAGGAAATTGATCTCTTTTTCCATCAAGAAACCAGCCACGGCAGGAAGTTCCCAGGCCACCCCCTCTGTCGAGCAGTGGGCGCGATGAGCGGTGCCAAAGGCGTCGTTCACATAGAGATCGCCAAGAGCGGCCAGTTGTTGGGCAAATGCGGGCTGATTCTGCTCTTCGGCCTCGTGGAAGCGCAGATTTTCCAGCAGCAACACCTGGCCAGGTTGTAGCGCGTGCGCCATCTCCTCAACCTGCTGGCCAACAGAATCAGGAGCCAGGGGCACAGGTTGGCCCAAGAGTTCGCTGAGACGTTGAGCCACCGGAGCCAGGCTCAATTTATCGACCACCTGACCACCAGGCCGACCCAAGTGGGACATCAGGATTACAGATGCGCCGTGCTGAAGCAGGTATTGGATGGTGGGCAGCGCCGCCCGAATACGTGTATCATCAGTGATATTCTGTTTAGCACTTAGGGGTACATTGAAATCGACGCGTACCAGTACCCGCTTGCCTGAAACGTCTATATCGCGGATAGTTTGTTTGTTCAATGATTGCTCCTACAAGTTGAATGTTTCATGTGAAACATTAGGGATGCGAGTACGCATAGACGGAGGCTAGCTCACGTCTCTACATTCAGCGAGCCACATGCGGGAATGGTACAGTCTTGTGTGTAGAGACGTGAGCTAGCCGCATGCAGGAAATGAGACAGGTAGCCTCCGTCTCCTCCTAATATTGTATTACCTCTACAAGCCCTTCTCAGCAAGAAACGCAGCGAGATCGGACACGCGACAGGAGTAGCCCCATTCATTATCGTACCAGGCGACAACCTTCACCATATTGCCCAGCACCATAGTAGTCAGGCCATCGATAATCGAAGAATGGGTATCACCACGGAAGTCAGACGAAACCAGTGGCTCTTCGGTGATGTCCAGAATGCCCTTGAGCGGACCAGCAGCAGCAGCCTTGAAGGCTGCGTTAACGGTATCTCTGGTGATTTCTTTGCGTACAGTTGCCACGAAATCGACCACCGAAACGGTCAATGTAGGTACGCGCAGGGACATGCCATCGAAACGGCCCTTGAGTTCGGGGATGACCAGTGACAGCGCACGAGCCGCGCCAGTGGTGGTTGGGATAATGTTCACAGCGGCGGCGCGTGCGCGACGTAGATCGGGGTGCACCTGGTCCTGAATGCGCTGGTCGTTAGTGTACGAGTGAATGGTGTTCATCAGGCCGTGCTCAATGCCGAAATTGTCGTTGAGAACTTTAGCGGCGGGAGCCAGACAGTTGGTCGTGCAGGAAGCATTGGAAATAATATGGTGCTTGGCGGGATCGTACATATTCTCGTTCACGCCAAGCACAATCGTCAGATCCTCGCCTTTAGCTGGAGCGGAAATAATCACCTTTTTCACACCATCGCGCAAATGAGCGGCAGCCTTGTCCGCATCGGTGAAGAAGCCAGTGGACTCGATCACAATATCCACACCCAGGTCGCCCCAAGGAATCAGTGCCGGGTCGCGCTGCGCAATGACCCTAATTTTGTGCCCGTTAACAATCAGTGAATCGGGGGTTGCCTCGACCTCGCCGGGGAAGCGGCCATAGGTCGAGTCGTACTTCAGCAGGTGAGCATTCGTCTTTGTATCGGTCAAATCATTGATCGCCACGACCTCAAGTTCGCGGCCATGATGCTCTAGCATTGCCTTCATCGATTGGCGACCAATGCGCCCAAAACCATTAATACCTACGCGAGTTACCATGAGAAACGCTTCTCCTTATAGATATCCAGGGGGTTTCGTGCCTCCTGGTCCAGTGCTTGTGCGAAGTCTGGTAGAAAAGCTTGCCCATCCGCAGGCAGCTTTTCCGCAATGTTTCACGTGAAACATTGCCTTAAAAAGGCCACGTCCTTCCAGCGAAAGCAGCAAGCAACGCTGTTGGAATTCAGCCGGCAATGGCGCACCAAGCGGTGGAGCACGACCTGGTTCATCCCAGACCATACAAGTGGCGTTTGCATGCCTCTACCTGGCTGATAACGTGCCTTTTTACTTTCTAAAGAGTATCACCTGAACGCGGGCCGGGTCAAGCGAGAGCATAGACAATGGGAAGTAACCATATCATAGAGACAAGGACCACAGATAGTGTATCCGAAAAATGCACGCATTTTTCGGATACACTATCTGTGGCTCTTTGAGAAAATGTCTTTTATGCTATTCAGGAACAGGGATCACACCAATGGAGAAGCGCACAAAGTCATCGGTGTAGCCAAAGCCGGTGCCGGGAACGCCCGCGAGACCAGTTTTCTCGAAGAGCGAGAAGGCATCTTCACCTGGACAAAGTTGGCTCCAGTTGTAGACCGTCGCATTGTCTCCTATGTAGATCTGGGTGAAGAGATGCTGCTCAGCATCGATCTTATGCAACTGTTCAACCAAACGCTTGCGCCGGAAGCGATAAAAAGCACGCATTTTCTCGACCAGCCAGGGACGTTCTTCGATCAACTTGAGATAGGCCATGAAACGCAACTGCCAGTCAGCCGGCAGCGAGGCGACGCTATTAGCCCAGGCTGGTGCGATAGCCATAGCTAGTTGGGGATCGCCGATAGTCACCCAGCCGAAGCGATCACCAGTCAGCGAGTGCGACTTCGAGAGCGTATGCGCGAAGAGCGTATGCTGCCACACATCGGGCGCGGCAAAAGTCGCCATACGGGCCTCGTCCTCAGCGGCTTGGCCGGTGCCGATATAGGCCAGATCGGCCAGGATCAGCACCTCGCGACCAGCCTGCCAATACGTACGCAGAACAGCATAGAGTGCGTTCAACTCGTCGGGTGTGTAGGCAAAGGTCGTGGGATTGTTAGCCACGGTCAGATAGAACACGCGAATATCGGGAAACAGTCGAAGCTGCTCGTCCAATTGTTGGGGCGTCGGTTTAAAGTGCGTGGCGGCGCTGGCTGAGAAACGATGCAGTGTATAGCCATGCGAGATCGCCTGCCATTCGGGCGTACTAAAACCTGGCTCTGGGCAGAGCATCCCGATGGCTGGTTGTTGTGTTTCACGTGAAACATAAGCTAGACCACGCAAGACTTTATCGATGCAATCCATCGCGCCCAGGCCGAGGTGCACCTGTTCGGTGGTGGCGGAAATGCCCCACGGGCGCACGTGTTCAGCTAGTTGGGCACGCAGAACCGGGTTGCCAATAGCCAGGAGATCATAGATACGTAGATCGAGACCCTGCTGCAGAAGTTCGCGTTCGATTTGCTGCATCTGGTCACGCAACCAGAGATACGTTGCACCCGGCGCAATATAGCCCTGAAATTCTTCGCCAGGGAGCGCAATGCCTATCTCCTCAGCCAGCATACGATAGTCGCCTGGACCACCAGATGCGCCTTCGCATTCGGTAATCAGGCGTAAATTGACATCTCCAATCGTGCGATTCATAATTTCGGACCGCATTATCTCTGGTGCGATATGAAGTTCGCGGCATCGGCCCTCCAATTCACTGACCAGGCGAGCCATCACACGGATAGGATTTGCTCCCTGCTGAATAATCGGGCGATAGCGTGCGATCAATTCCTGGCGAATTTGGCGGAGAGTAGTGTATTGTTCTTGGGGGGTTGAAGAGTCTGGCGGAAGATTATAAGTAATCACCAATAGTAATCCCTTCTAGTACGCTCAACATAGCGCACTACTCAAGCGGCGGCCTAGTCCTCATTGACTAGCTTTCCATACGCAGTGTAGCATATAGTAACAGGGGAAGACAAGTTGAGGTTGCGTATTTCTGGGTCAATGTTTCACGTGAAACATTGACCCACCCATCACTATGCTACCCTATACGCTGCGAGCACGCACAAGCAAGAGCGAGGGCACCTCTCGATTGCCCACCACCTGTCTGGCTCGTTCACCCGTTGCCATTGGTTCCAGCATATATTCGAGTGCGAAACCTGATGCGACAAGGGTGTTGAGATAGGTACTGAGTGTACGATGGTACGCGCCAACGCGACTACGTACACCGCCGTTTTCCGATTTCCAGTAGCCCGCGTGGAAGTAGTCTTTGATGGCCCGCGCAGTGCTGCCATCGCCCAACGTGATCCATTGAGCGTTGGGCGCTTCAAAGCAGGGATGCGTGATGGCGAAGACCAGCCAACCATCGGGCTTGAGGAGTCGCTGCATGGTTGAGAAAGCGGCTGAGAGATCGGGAATGTCCACCAACGACCAGCTACACACACAACCATCAAATGTACAGCCAGCAAGAAGGTCCACACTCTGTACATCACCTTGTTGGTAGCTGATCCTCAATGGTTCCTGCACTTCATACTGATGCGCAAACTCCAACAATTGATCCGAGAGATCGACGCCTGTAAGATGCGCCCCGCGTCGGGCAAGCTCGCGGGTAATCCAGCCCTGCCCGCACGCGAGATCGCAAACGGTTTGTCCCTGGATAGCGCCGGTAAGTTCTAACAGCGAGGGCAATAACATTTCCTGGTAGATGGGGTTATCGTTCAGGTAGTTATCGTACCATGCAGCAATGTCGTTGTAAGCGGCCTGGGTCATAGAAAATCACCTCCAATTGGTTGTCATGCGCTAACAGAAACAGCGCGAGAAATGTTTCACGTGAAACATTGTAGCTTGTTCCTTATGAGTTTATCACACGCGAAGAAACCCTCCTAATCCACAATCACTGCTCGCTTCTTGCATAAAAGAAACTATTATGCAAAAATGAGCGTAGCCTACGTTTATGTAGTAGGTGAGATAATGTGATACATATCCTTCACACCAGAGACAGAAAGGGGTTCGTGATGACACAAACAGTAGTTCCATTGGTGGGTGTCTCAGTAGAACGGTTTGGACCGGGTGAAGCAGCTCCGAATCCACAACCAGGCGATTTTATTCTGACGCATGGTAACGCGTGGTTCAATAAATGTATTCAATTTGGGCAAGGGTTGCGCTTTCATGGCGAAGACCGCAAGTATACCCACTGGGACCATGCCGCCATCATTGTCGCTGAAAACGGCGATTTGATTGAGGCACTTGGCCCAGGTGTGTGTCGAACAAACCTCTCAAAATACCAGCCGGAAGAATATCATCTCGTCCGTTTAGACGACAGCATCAATGCGACTGACCGCGCTGAAGCAGTAGCGTTTGCCGAAGGGTCTCTGAAACAAGAATATGGCTGGCTGACGATTGTGTGTATCGCGTTCGGACTGCTGACAGGCGGAAAATTCACCTTTGGCTTTGAGGGACAACAGATCTGCTCTGGTCTGGTAGCACGGGCGATGGAGCGCACACCAGCCATTTTTGATCGCAATCCCGAAGATATTATGCCAGCCGATCTGGCAAAGTATTATCACGTCGATCCCACCAAATAACAAGGAGTAGCCAGAGGGGACAATGTTTCACGTGAAACATTGTCCCCTCTGGCTACTCACTATCAAGCAAGTTGATCGAAGACTCCATCTTTGATAAGCTGAGCCAGTGTCTCGATGTCGGGGGACATGACGCGATCATTCTCTAGCTTGGGCACACGCGAACGCACAAGGTCGAAGGCGTGGAGCACACCGTCGCCAGGCTTGAGTGGCAAACGGAAGTTGAGCATCTGGGCGGCACACATCAATTCGATGGCCACAACCTGACGCGACTGTTCGAGGATACGCAGCATTTTATGAGCACTGGTCGCTCCCATACTGTTGAAGTCTTCCATACCAGCAGAGGTTGGGATCGAATCGATGCTGGCAGGATGCGCCAGAACTTTGATCTCGTTCACGAGCGCAGCGGCGACATATTGCACGATCATAAAACCTGAATTGAGTCCAGGATTGGGCGTGAGGAAAAGCGGTGCGCCATTCTCGTCCCAATCGTGTGGTCCCATGAGGTTATAGGTGCGGCGTTCGGAGAAACTGGCAAGCTGGGTGATGGCTATGCCCATAGTATCCAATGCCAGGGCCAGAGGTTGACCGTGGAAGTTGCCACCGCTCAGCACCTCGCCATCTTCGGGAAAAATTAGCGGATTGTCGGTCACGGCACCTAGTTCGCACTCGAAGACACCCGCGCAATACTCCAGAGCATCGCGTACCGCGCCCAACACTTGGGGAGCACACCGCATAGTATAGGGATCTTGTACGCGGGGACATCCCTGGTGGCTGGCGTTGATCTCGCTATGCTTGACCAATGCACGCAGATGCGCTGCCGCCGCGATTTGGCCCACCTGACCGCGCAGCTCGTGGATACGCGGGTCCAGGGGCACATGGCTACCCAGCAAACCTTCGATGCTCATAGCGCAAGCCACTTCAGCCACACGCAACAATGCCTGAGCATCAGCCAGAGCTAGCACAGCGATAGCCTCCATCATATGCGTGCCATTTATCAGGGCCAGACCTTCTTTAGCCTGCAAACGCAAAGGAGTCAGCCCAGCCTGGGTCAGAGCTACGTTTCCCGTGACACGTTCCCCTTGGTAGAAGACCTGTCCCTCGCCGATCAAGGTAAGACCCAGATGCGCAAGCGGAGCCAGATCGCCGCTAGCACCCACTGAACCACGCGAGGGAATGACTGGGTAAAGTCGCGCATTGAGCATATCCAGCAAGAGATGTACAATTTCAGGGCGCACACCTGAATTGCCACGCGCCAGACTAGCAGCTAGCAGGAGCATCATGGCACGTGCCACTTCTTCACTCAGTGGCTCGCCAACGCCCGCAGCATGGCTACGCAAGAGGTTATGTTGTAGGTCGGTCAACTGCTCGTGCGGAATACGCACTCGGCTGAGATGACCAAAACCAGTCGTCACGCCATACACCTTCTGGTCCTCGTCCGCCATGCGATCAATCACCTGCCGAGCAGCCTGAATACGTGTCAGCGATTCGTCTCCTAGCGAAACCGGAACATTGTGGCGGGCCACAGCCAGCACATCAGCACTACTCAGCGCCTGACCCTGTATAGTAACCTTCGGAGGGAGAATAGGAACAATATCTGCTTTCATCTTTGGTATCCTTTCCAGGCAACGTTGCCTCTTCGCAAGCATTGTAGCAGATTAGGCAACGAGGCGTGAGGGATAACCCTTCAAATTCGCTCTTTGCTTTCGCCTCAGCGCCTACGAGAACGTTTCACGTGAAACATTCCTTGGCCTTTTCAGGTGAAAGAAGAAGAGGAACGTTGGTAGACTTGCTAGATTAACGATAGACCGCTGTGCACTGCTCAGATGTGCTTATCCGTATCTGAGCGTATAACTGGGAGGAGAAAAAATGAGCGTTATCCCGCAGAAAGAATTGGGTATCCTTGCATCCAAGAGCCTGGCCCATATCGCGACGATTGGACCGAAACACGAGCCACAGTCCACACCAGTTTGGTTTGATTGGGACGGAACGTATGTACGGGTTAGCCAGACCAAAACGCGCCAGAAGTATCACAATGTTCAGCGTGATCCCCACGTTGCTCTCTCGATTACCGATCCAGGCAACCCGTATCACTATTTAGAAGTGCGCGGTAAGGTGGTGCGTATCGAGGAAGATACCAACAATCAGTTCATCAATTCGCTAGCGAAGAAGTACATGGGAGTGGATACATAGTTCCAAATAACTAGCGAATGCTAGCGACTCAGCTTGAGATGGAACATCCAAACAGGGGAAGCGGTATCCCCCCTACTCTTTTGGAGAAACCATCATGGATGGACTACAAGGTCATCTGACCAACCATCCTCTATCCCATTGCCAAGGCTTTGGGACTGCTTTTGAACAAAGTCTCTTCCATCAGTTCCTACGTGCTTATCGCGGACGAGCCGAGACGCTGAGAACAAGATGAAAGAACACGCAAGTTTTACCCCTCTTGTGATTGGAAGAGGAACCGATACTCTCATGAGAGTATTCTAGCATACAGGCGAAGGAAAGGCAAGGCGCGAAAATGGGCAGAATACACAAGGATTCGCAATGGTTCTTAGAAACGTTTGTGATACCCGTATCCCGAACCTAGCGACCAGCGCATTGTGCTCTATATTCAGCCGGAACATACGACTTCGATGGGGTAAATGATTTTTGTGCAAAAATGTCCTCTTCTCAGCGAGAAGAGGACATTCTTTGCACAAAAATCTAAGCCGTCACATGCTCTACCAGGAGGTATAGCGATCAGCCGTAGGCACCGACCAACCTTCGGGGTAGTTCACGTAGACTGTACCGTTCGAGCTAGCAAGCCAGACTTTCTGCAAATCTGCCCGGTTATAGGTGGTCTGCACCTGGTCATCTGTCGCGAACGCTGGATCGTTCACGATCACATTGCCGTTCGCATCAAAGCCACGCACAACTATTATATGTCCCGTCGAACTGAGAATAGGCGCACCGGGCAATTGACCATCGCTAAAAGCAATGCTCATGATGATTGGCACGCCAGCCTTGACCCACTGCTCAATCTGGCTCATCGAATACATACGCGTGACAAAAGAATGCATACCGCCAAATTCCGCTGAGTACGCGGTATTAAACGGCCAGTTGCCTGTGCCCTGATAGGTAAAATCGTAGGCACCTTGCGCTACATCGGGCACGGTCTGGTTCAAGTTCGCCTGCTTCAAGACATTCGACCAGTAGTCCATGACCATGCTGGTTGAAGTCGGGCTGCACCAAACCTCGCCACCACCGCCATAACTCAGGCCTTGATAGGCGGGCAACATCTGCGAACGCTGCGGCACGTTCAGATTGGTTCCCCAAACGGATGTATCAGGGGCCACAGTTGGCACGTTCGCTACATCATACGAGGCAATTGCCCCCACACGATTGAGGGTCAGACTAACCGAGGGTGAGGTGGTAAAAAGCGTCAGGCTCAACTGGTAAGCGGTGGCCTGCTGTTTGGCAAGAAACGTATCTGTAGCCACGCTGCCGGTCTTATCAGCCTGTCCATCGACGCTATGCCGGTTAATGACACTGAAATCGCTGGCCCAGATCGGCAGATCATACCAGTTGGTCCAGCTTTTGCTCTCTCGTACACGTACATGCACCTCCATCCACGTGCCAGCGGGCGTCGTCGCATTCCACGAGGCGATCAACGTGGTAAACGCCTGCTTCGTCGTATGCATAGGTGAGATCAGTGTCCCATAATAGAAGCTACCGCCATTGTAGTAGTTGCCGCTATTATAGCTGCCCGCAGCCTGCGGATCTGTACCCGCGCAGAGTCCCGCAGTCGCGTCATAGCTGGCTGTACCGCCATCAATAGCAGCAGCAGTGCAGATGAGGTTAGTACTAGATGCCAGTTGTACCTGAGCCGAGTTGGGGCCAGGCTGCACCGAGACACCATTTAAGCTCCATTTACCAAAATCGCTCGTCGTCTGCTGTCCCCAGAATTCATCATACTGCTGAGGCGCAAAACGATGGACTGTCAGAGGAGCAGCAAGAGAGGCCGCGTGAGCGCGAGGTATGAAGCCTGAAGAAGAAACGAGACTCACGAGGAGCAGTAACAGAATAGCCAAACCGATGCAACACAAATACGACCATCGTTTGAGGAACAAGCCCGGAGAACCGAATATCATGAAGCACTCCTTCCCTGAAGACAAAACGAGAAGTCCGTCAACAAGAACATACTACAACTAT
>JBDTBU010000203.1:0-9015 GCA_039923935.1 Ktedonobacteraceae bacterium
TGCTCGACGCAAGGACGCAGCCTCAGCCCAATAGCCGTTCAAGACCTCGCCTTGGTAGGCGATTTGCCAGCGCGGCTGGTCCTTTTCGCCCCAGAAACAGAAATTCAGCGCGTCCAGCAGCAGCAGCCAGTTTACTGTGCGTTCGCTGCCATCAAAAAAGTGATAGTGCGCGGGCCACGGAGGGACGGTAAAGAACGGTGCGCCGGTGGCTGGCTGTGCGATGGTAAGCTGCTGGGCTAGTTGCTCAATGCGTGCGTGTTTTATGTGCACTGAGCTTGCACGTAAAACAACCTCCCTGGTGCTGGTGAGCACGCCCAGGGCGTCAGGTTGTGCCAGATCGTAGCGTTTGTCTGGCGGAGAATTCTGCGGTTGTGCGAACTGCGACATCAACGACTCCCAGGCTAGCGATGGTACACGGGCGCTTGTTTGCTTACAGCGCGTTGCGCAACCTTACCATAGCTTGCTCGACGCTTTCGCGTTCATTGTAGATGGCTGAGCCAGCAACAAGCAAATTAGCACCAGCCTTCACGACCAACGGAACAGTTTGTTCGTGGATGCCGCCATCGACCTCGATATCACATGTTAAACCGCGTGCGGTAATCATCTGGCGTACTTTGCTGATTTTGGGCAGTGTCTCTGGTATGAGGTCTTGTCCACCAAAACCTGGATTGATGGTCATAATGAGCACCAAGTCGATAAAGGGCAACATATCTTCGAGCATGAAGACTGGCGTTGAAGGGTTCAGCGCAACCCCTGCCTGTTTGCCGCAGTTTTTAATCTGCATGAGCACACGATGCAGATGTGGACAGACCTCGTGGTGGACGATAATCACGTCCGCGCCAGCTTTGGCAAACGCTTCGATGTATAATTCCGGGTTGGAGATCATGAGATGGGCCTCTAGCGGCAGTGTGG
Source organism: Ktedonobacteraceae bacterium (assembly GCA_039923935.1). Lineage (GTDB taxonomy): Bacteria > Chloroflexota > Ktedonobacteria > Ktedonobacterales > Ktedonobacteraceae > Paraktedonobacter. The sequence goes on from JBDTBU010000203.1 coordinate 913, forward strand.
TGCAACGCCGCACAGCTTCCACAACCATTGGACCCATGGTGATGTTGGGCACAAAATGACCATCCATGACATCGATCTGGATGCGTTGTGCCCCGGCTGCCTCAACGGCGTGTACCTGCTCGCCCAGCCGTGTGAAGTCTGCTGAGAGGATTGATGGAACGAAACCAATCATGAGAAAAACCCTTCTTATGGTTGTTGAATGCGGATATTTTGCGCGATGGCGGGATCGACCATCCAGACGACTTCGCCCTGCGCCTGTTTGGTGATGAGTTGCGCCGGGTACTCGTCTGGCTGGTACGAGTTGCTCAGCACGGCTTGAAGCGCCTCAGCTTTGTCCGCGCCAGTCACGAGAAAGAGCAAGTTGCGGGCTACCTGTAGCAATGGCGGTGTGAAGGTCAGGCGGTCAGGTGGCGGCTTGGGTACTGAGACGGGCATGACTAGACGCTTCTGCTCATGGAGTGAGGGTTGGTGCGGGAAGAGCGAGGCCGTGTGCCCTTCCGGTCCCATGCCCATTTGCAGCAAGTCGAAAGCAGGCACACCGCTACCGCCGAGCACCCGACGGATCTCCTCAGCATAGTCAGCCGCCGCTTGCTCACGGTCAGGACGATCAGCGGGCATACGGTGAATCTGCTCCGGGAGCAGGTTTAGCTTGCTTAGTAATGTCTCCTGGGCCAGATGATAATTGCTCTGCGGGTCGTCGGACGGTACGCAGCGTTCGTCGCTCCAGAAGATGTGTACCGCGCTCCAGTCGATCTGGCTGCGATAGGGCTCGCTAGCCAGCAGACTGTAGAGTTTGCCGGGCGTCGAGCCGCCAGAGAGTCCGAAGCTGAACAGACCGTGTGCAGCAATGGCTTCTTGGGCCACACGCACCACATATTTAGCGGCTTCTAGGCTTATCGTGTCCGTATCAGGGTAAATAGCAATATGCATGGATTGCTTCTCCAATCATCTCAACAGTAATATATCTACTTCTTGCAACACTTGCTCAAAAAGCTGATCGTGTCCCATAATCTCCAGTTCGTTGCATAAAAGTTCACTTTCATTGTACCTGACTGGCAGATTTACTATGCGCATGGGACGGGTTTCCTGAGCTACTTCAACTGAGGTTAGCACATAGTCAGAGTCGGCGTCGCGTTTAATGGTAAAGATGGCGCGTTTATTCGCAGCAGTGCAGGTCAGGCGCACCAGATAGAGCGAGCCACGCCGTAAGTTGGATTGAATCTGCGGTTGAATCTGCATCACCGCCGAGGTACCGCTTGCGGGAACCTTAAGCAACCACTGATAGGTGCCGCTCTGCGTTTCGTGCAGGTTTTGCACACTTTCTTCGGGTGCCAGGGCCAGGTTGAGGCTGGTTTTCAGCCAGCCAGCCAACAACAGCGCGGCGGTTGGATTGGGCGAGACCTCGCCATTGTCGCCAACGTGCGGTTCGGCCAGTGGAGCGGCGACATGCTCAATCTCGATGCGTTCAATCCCATTCAGGAATGGAAGATACTCAGGCATGTCAAAGAATTGCGCTACCAGTTGCCGCCAGGGCGTCAGGCGACCCCAAGTAAGATCGCTGAGTGCGACCTGCGGGGCGTTTTTGTAGGAGTTAGCCAGGGCGTGGATATCCTGTTCTGGCCGCAAAAATGTCGCCGAATCTACAATTACGCGCTGACACAGTTCGGCCACGCGATGAAAGATCGTGTTGTCCGCGCCCGTGGTATCACCGATCCACCACAGATACGTTGGCAGGTTAGCTCTGAGCACACGCGGCAATGTGCTGTGCAGTACACTGTTCGCTTGGCCAGAGGTTAGGAGCGTCGTTTGTTCAAAGCAGTGGCGCATCAGGTCGGAAATCATCGAGAAGCAGCGCAACGTGACCCAACTTTCAAGCAGGTCTGGTGTCTCCTGGCTGGCGTCCAGAATCACGATGGTTGCGCGGGCCAGATAGGTACTGGAGAGGCTGCGAAGTAATGTGCTGGCGTAGTGCGCGGACATGGCATCCGGCGTGCAGATCACGAGGTTTAGCACACTGGTGCGAACGTGTAAGTTCGCACCAATGCGCAGGTTATCGGCGGACATTTTCCATAGAGAGGAGAGGACGGTGTCCACCTCCTCAATGCGTATCTGTTTGCCAGCCCAGGGCAAGCATGTCGCCAAGCTGCGAGCAATTTCATTCGCCATGCGGTCCTCCTTTACAGTCTCACGGTTTACGCCATCTGCGTCCATCTTTCCATATAAACTCATCCGCTGCAAGCGGTCCCCACGTGCCCGGTTCGTAGGTTAAGATTCCGTCTGGTGAGCTTGATTGCCAGACATCCAGGATGCCTTGCACAAAGTCCCAGGCGGTTTCCACCTCGTCATGGCGGGTGAAGAGCGTAGAGTCGCCGAGCATACAGTCGAGCAACAAGCGTTCGTACGCTTCTGGTTGTTCGCGTACAAACGAGGAGCCATAGAAAAAGTCCATATTAACCGAGCGGATCTGCATCTCCGAGCCTGGCGCTTTGGCCCCGAACTTGAGCGAGATGCCCTCGTCCGGCTGAATACGCAGGGTCAGGATGTTTGGCTCAACTTGGCCGTGGGCGTCGCTCTTTTTAAAAAGCACCAACGGCGGCTGTTTGAACTGAATAGCGATCTCTGTCACACGTTTCGGTAGGTTTTTGCCGGTGCGCAGATAAAAGGGCACGCCAGCCCAACGCCAGCTATCGATAAAGACTTTCATTGCCACATAGGTTTCGGTTTTGGAAAGCGGCGAGACGCCCGGCTCATCCCGGTAGCCTTTGAGTTGCGTGCCGTTTAGCCAGCCATTACCATACTGTGCGCGGATAGTGTTGGTCGCGACCTCCGCGCCAACCAGGGGCTGGAGGGCGTGCAGGACTTTGACCTTCTCGTTGCGCACTTCATTGGCGTCAATAGCTACTGGTGGTTCCATTGCCACCAGCGTGAGCAATTGGAGTACGTGGTTCTGGACCATATCGCGAATAGCCCCGGACTCCTCGTAATACGAGCCGCGCCCCTCCAGGCCAATGTTCTCGGCCACCGTGATCTGTACATGGTCCACATAGCGACGGTTCCAGATCGGCTCAAAGATCCCATTGGCGAAGCGGAAGACCAGGATATTTTGCACCGTCTCTTTGCCCAGGTAGTGATCGATGCGATAGACCTGCTCTTCGCGGAAGACCTTCGCCACTTGGCGGTTCAGTTCTTTGGCCGAGGCGAGATCGTGTCCAAAGGGCTTCTCAATAATGATACGTGTCCAGCCGCCTTTGCGGTTGCGGTTCAACCCAGCCGCACCAAGCTGCTGGATGATCTCTGGATACTGGCTGGGTGGTGTGGAAAGATAGAAGATGCGGTTGCCGCCAGTGCCGCGTGTACGGTCCAGTTCGTTGAGCATATCCGCGAGTTTGGCATAACCTTTGGGATCATTGAAGTCGGATTGCAAATAAAAGATGCCCGACTCAAAACTTTCCCAGACTTGCGGATTGACCGGTTTCTGGCGGGAGAACTGGTTAATCGAATCTAGCGCTTGTTTGCGGAAAATATCATCGGTATAAGGGCGACGCGCAAAACCTATCACCGAAAAACCTGCTGGCAATGGGTGCTCCAAAGCCAGATTATAGAGCGCGGGCAGAAGTTTGCGGTGTGTCAGATCGCCGGTTGAGCCAAAGATGACCATCACAGCTGGCTCAGGGCTGTGCTTAATACGCAGCCCCTCCCGTAAGGGATTCGGCGCTTCGGCTACGCTACGTTGGGGCATGAGTAATCTCCTGAATATGATAATAAGTTCTGATGAATGCTATCAGTATATAGTCGGAAACGCCGCTCACCCGGCTGAATAACTGGGATAGTACTAAAGTGTTTTTGGAGACAGGCGCACGCTATATCGCTTGCTGTGATACAGCGTGCACTTGCCTACAAAAAGAGGTTAACTTGTCTTGACTTCGTGACCGCCGAACTCGTTGCGTAGGGCTGCGATAACTTTCGCCGTATAGGATTCGTCCTGACGTGAGCGGAAGCGTTCTAGCAGCGAGAGTGTGATGACGGGCGCGGGCACATTGGTATCGATAGCTTGTTGTACGGTCCAGCGACCCTCGCCAGAATCGTTGACATAGCCTTTGATATTGCCTAATGTGCTGCCATTCTTCTTATAGGCATCCTCGGCCAATTCCAGTAGCCAGGAGCGCACGACGCTGCCCTGGTTCCAGAGGTGCGAAACCTTGTGGAGATCCAGGTCAAACTGGCTGGCTTGGAGGATCTCGAAGCCCTCACCATAGGCTTGGAGCATGCCATACTCAATACCATTATGCACCATCTTGACAAAGTGGCCCGCGCCATACGGCCCGCAGTGTAGATAGCCATCGGGCGGTGCCAGCGTTTTGAGCAATGGCTCAACATGCTCATAGGTAGCTTTCTCGCCGCCGACCATCAGACAATAGCCGACTTGTAGACCCCAGACGCCGCCACTGGTGCCAGCATCCATAAATTGAAAGCCTTTTGCGCTCAACTCTTGGCCGTGGCGGATAGAATCATGATAGTTGGAGTTGCCGCCGTCGATGATGATATCACCTTTGGAGAGCAGCGGCACAACCTCGTTAATCATATCGTCGGTAGCTTGTCCAGATGGGACCATGACCCAGACAATGCGCGGCGCTTGCAGTTTCGAGACCAATTCAGAAATACTATAGGCTCCTTCAGCGCCCTCGCCCACAATCTCTTTCGTTTTCGCTGCGGTCCTGTTCCAGGCCACCACGCGATGCTTGTCGCGCATCAAACGACGTACCATGTTGGCACCCATGCGCCCTAGTCCGATAAACCCGATATCCATGTGATTGTTCCTTATATGTAATGTAATTTTGATAGCCACACAGTTTCCACTGGTGTGTGCTGGACGCGAGGGCCAGCGCTACATCCAACGGGATGGAGAGGCTGGCTCCGTTTTTGGTTACATGCATGTGCTTGCTACTATCCCTCTTGGGTGTGCGCTGGCCCTCGCGTCCAGCGCACACCAGTGGTATTCACCGTATAAAGGGTCTTAGACAGTTTGTTCCGCTTTGATGGCCTTCTGCTTGTTTTCGATGCCCGCGAAAAGCTGACGGAACGAATCGGCGAACTTCTGTACACCCTCGTCCTGAAGCTGTTGTGTAACCTGCGCGTAGTGAATGCCAACTTTTTCGAGTGCATCCAGGTCTGCTTTTGCTGCGGGTAGGTCATTCTCGATGGTGCGTGCAGCGACGCCGTGATCGCGGAAGTTCTGCACGGTTTCCATCGGCATCGTGTCCACGGTGTCGGGACCGATCAGTTGCTCTGCATAGAGTACGTCGCGGTAGGCGGGATTTTTGGTGCTGGTGCTGGCCCAGAGTGGACGTTGTACGTGCGCCCCGCTCTGCTTGAGGGTCGCGAAGCGTGGCGTGCCAAAGATACGTGTGAATTCTTTGTAGACTAGGCGTGCGTTGGCGATAGCGGCTTTACCCTCTAGTGCCTTCAACTGTGCTTGTTCTGCGGTATTGTTGCTGGCCTTGATTTTGTCGTCCAGCAACTTGTCCACGAGGGTATCGACGCGGCTGACGAAGAAGCTGGCAACAGAGGCGATATGGCTGATATCTTTGCCTGTAGCCTTGCGGCTCTCCAAGGCGGCCAGATAGGCTTCAGTGACTGCTCGATAGCTGTCGAGCGAGAAGATCAGGGTGATATTGACGTTGATGCCATCGGTCAGGGCTGCCTCGACAGCGGGGATACCGGCGGGCGTGGCGGGGATCTTAATCATCAAGTTTGGGCGATTGACTGCTTTCCAGAAGCGGCGTGCCTCGCTCAGCGTCCCCTCAGTATCGTGGGCCAGTTCTGGTGAGACTTCCAGGCTGACATAGCCGTCCTGCCCGTTAGTGCGATCATAGATTGGGCGCAATAAGTCAGCTACGGTACGAATATCCTGCATGACCAGGGCTTCGTAGATTTCGTTGGTGCTTTTGCCCTCGCCGATCAGTTGTGTTATCTGCTCATCGTAGGCGTGGCCGTTGCTGATTGATTTCTCAAAGATGGTCGGGTTCGCGGTAACACCTACGACCCCATCTTCGTCCAGCAAGCGCTTAAATTCACCGGAGACAAGCTGCGCACGGTTAATATTGTCGTACCAGACGCTCTGTCCCTGCGTTTTGAGTTGGACTAATGGATTGCCCATGAAAAAAAACTCCTTTTGAGGTTCTGTCTGCATATGTTCGGAAGAGACCTCAACTGTAATGTGTTGGGTGGAAATAGCTGCTTCTCTATAAGTACACGCACGACATCGTGGGTTTGTGTCTATCTCTGCCCCCATCATACACCAAACGCGCCAAGACTACAAATTCAGCGGTTCAACTTGAAGCCGTCCGACCCCGCCCGGAGCCAAGCCCCAGTTGGTCATACCCTTGACTTGTTTAGCGCGAACGAGAAAAGAAAGCTTGCCTTTATGCTATCAAGTCGTATCGCGAGCAGACGGGTGTTGGGCTGCGTGAGGCGAAGGACGCGGTTGATTGGATGGTGGAGGCGTTGCGTTTGGATCAGGAATAAAACTTTCTCAACTCCTGTAGGCCAGCACGACATCTTGTCGTGCTGGCCCGTGAACAAAAGACAGGCTTTAGCTGTGGGGAGTGGTTACGCGTGTTCATCCACCAGGAGTACGGCTTTGCCGGTAATCTTGCGTGCCAGCATGTCGTTGAGCGCGTCAGCGGCCCGATGCATGGGATAGGTGGCGGAGATATGTGGCTTAATTTTGCCCTCATGGAACCATGTAACAAGCTCCTGTAACTGTTCCTGATTGCGCTGTGGGTCACGTGCGGTGAATGAACCCCAGAAGACTCCCACAATTGAACAGCCCTTGAGTAATGTGAGGTTTAAGGGGATGCGCGGGATGTCGCCTGCGGTGAAGCCAATCACCAGATGGCGGCCTTCCCAGGCCATGCCACGCAGAGCTGCCTCTGAATACTTGCCTCCAACGGGGTCATAGATCACATCGACCCCGTTGCCCTCGGTCAAGGCTTTGATACGGTCTTTGAGATCCTCATTGGTGTAGTTGATGCCCGCGTCCGCGCCATGTTCGCGGCAAACAGCCAGCTTCTCGTCGGTGGAGGCCGCAGCGATCACCCGTGCGCCCATAGCTTTGCCTAGTTCGACTGCGGCCAGTCCGACGCCGCCAGCAGCTCCGAGCACAAGTAGCGTCTCGCCCGGTTGCAATTTGGCGCGGTCCTTGAGCGCGTAGTACGAGGTGCCATAGACCATCACAAAGGCCGAGGCAGTAGTGAAATCCATGTGTTCGGGAATAGGAATGAGCCGCCTCGCATCGACAAGGACTTCTTCGGCGAAGCCACCCCAGCCAGTGAAGGCAATGACGCGGTCTCCGATTTTGACACCTTCAATCCCGTCGCCAATTTCCTTAACCACGCCAGCCACCTCACCACCAGGTGAAAACGGCACTTCTGGTTTGAACTGATATTTCCCTTCGATAATCAAGGTATCGGGGAAATTGACGCCGCATGCTTTGACGCTAATGACAACCTGTCCTGATCCTGGCTTGAGCGGCTCGACTTCTTCAACTACCAGATTCTCTGGTGGACCGTAGGCTTTGCATAAGACTGCTTTCATGGAAAAATACCTCCGAGTTACTAACGAGAATTTTGGAGAGCGTTGTTCCTAATTATACCCACACGAAGCCTGCCGCGTCACAGATTATCACCTTTGGTTTTATATTTCTCATCTGCCTGTTTTCTGAAAGCGAAGCAGGTTCGTGCAAAATGTCAGTTTCGCATTAACAGGCGAGTACGCGGGCGTTATCTTGAAACTTCTTCTGAAATGAGCGCGTGTTTTTAGTAGAAAGTATCGTTCTACGATATATTTCCTCGACTCTCTATCCTAAACAGAGAGAAGCTTGCCCCCTCAGATCAACGTCGCTCTGAAATTGGCTCGCCTTCTTCAGACACAATCCCACATACAGTGAGGTGATACAGGACCATGCATATCGTGCTCGCATCCTTTAGCTTTCCGCTCTGGTTACGCGTTAGCCACTATATCAATTTGCTCTTCCTGGGGCTATTGATGTGCGCAACATCGTGTTGTCTGCGGCCTAGTCGCGCATCCTCTGCACCTTTCCCT
>JBDTBU010000204.1:0-12374 GCA_039923935.1 Ktedonobacteraceae bacterium
GCGCACACAGGGCACAGCCTCGCTACGCAACAGGTCGCGTAGAACATTGCCGGGGCCAACCGAGGGCAGTTGGTCAGCATCTCCTACCAGCAGCAAATGCGTTGTAGGCGGCAGAGCCTTGAGCAGATGATAGAAGAGCAAAATGTCGATCATCGAGACTTCATCGACGATAACAAAATCATAGGGCAGCGGATTGTTTTCGTTGCGCTGATACGAGTTGTCGTGCGGCGCATATTCTAGCAGGCGATGCAAGGTCTTCGCGGGCATAGTGGTCGCGCCCGTGGCCTCGGTGAGCCGTTTGGCGGCGCGGCCAGTGGGCGCTGCCAGGGCTACCCTCACCTGACGTTTGCGCAAAACCATCAACAGCGCCCGCAACGAGGTCGATTTGCCTGTACCGGGTCCACCAGTCAGCACACTGACTTTGCGCGAATAGGCCATTTGCACAGCCTCGCGCTGTTTTGCAGTGAGCACGATATTGCGCCGTTCGGTCAGGAAAGTAAACACAGCTTCCCACGTAGCCTCCGAGACGGGCGGAACCTGGCCGGGCGTACGTAACAGGGTACGCAACAGACGCGCTGAACCTTGCTCAGCATGCCAGAACGGACCATAGTAAATGCGCTGTCGCGCCGCTTCTTCTGCGGGATCGGCGATCTCCAACGCGAAGATTTCATTGTCCGCAGACTGCGTGGAATCGTTTGACAGAGGCGGCTCTACAAAAATATCACGCTCCTGCTGCAACCGTTCTAAAGCAGGTGCCAGCAACTCACGCGGGGCGAGCAGCATCTCCGAGGCCCGACTCAGTAATTCACTCGCAGGCAAGAAACAATGTCCATCCTCGTTCGCAGCCTGAGCTAGAGCATACTTGAGGCCAGCCGCCATGCGTGGTTCGCTATCGCGTGGCAGGCCCAGCTTGACTGCAATCTCATCGGCGGTACGAAAACCGATGCCATAGACATCATCGGCCATCTGGTAGGGATTTTCACGCACCACATTGATCGATTCTTGCCCGTACTGTTTATAGATACGCGTAGCTAGGTTCATCGAGACTTCGTGCTCTTGCAGAAAAAGATGCAGCTCTTTCATCTCAGTTTGGGCAGTCCAGGAAGCAATGATCTGCTCGCGATCCTTGGGACTAATGCCCTTGACCTGATCGAGTAGTTCTGGTTGTTGTTCCAGGATTGCCAGCGTTTGCTCGCCAAAGTGATCGACAATTTTTTGCGCTTTTTTGGGGCCAATGCCCTTAATCAAACCAGAACTGAGGTACCGCACCATACCTGCGGGTGAAGTGGGCAAACGCTGTACAAAGCTCTCCACATGCAGTTGGCGACCGTAACGCTGGTCCGTTTCCCACTCACCCTCAAGCGAGAGCAGCTCGCCCACTTGCACACCAGGCAGTGCGCCAACAATCGTCGTCAACTCGTCGCGTGTGAGACGCCCGCCATCGTTGGGTCGAAAGCGAGCAACGGTATAGTGATTATCCTCGTTGCGAAAAACAATACTCTCTACGGAACCATCAATTTTGGGCATTTGACGCTCGATATCTACGCTGATCTTGTCTCGGTGAAATGGTACAACGGTACTGTGCGGTTCGGGGATGCTGTCGTGTCCCGCAACGCCTCGATCTGGCGTACAGTGGCGGGTGTCAGATACTCAGGCCTAAAGGCGCGGGGCTTCTTAGCCCGGTTTGTGTGAATAACACATTGCCGCAAATAGAGCACACTTCGGCTGGCACCTGATCGATAAGCATCAACTGCTCACCCGCTGCACAACATGCACAATTTTACGCTGCTCATATTCACCTGGGCAACTGTGGATATGACAATACATATTTTCCCCTTCAACCTGACAGAGCCATTGCCGATTTTTATTATAGTACATATGCCTGATCTAATCAACGTATAGCCCTGCTTGGTACAAACCCAAACGGGACATTTGAGCATGTACTTGCTGCACTAGCTAAAGTCGCTTCAAAAGTCACATAGGTAAAACTTGCTAATGAATAGACCAAATGAAAATTATGGGTTATAATAGGGAGACTTACATAAGACTTTCTGGTAAGGAAAACGCACCATCACTCACGGGCAGGAGCGATGGTGTGTTACAGGGATGTCCGTCGCGGCCTTAGCCTTCTCTGGGAGAGGGGATATCTATGAATGGGAAAGTGACCTACCGCCAGCAATATACACGCTGTGGCAAAGAACGTTGCCGTAAATGTAAGGAAGGGGAGGGGCATGGCCCGTATTGGTATGCGTACTGGAGCGAGAACGGGCGCACCGTTAGCAAATATATTGGCATTCATGCGCCAACTGAAATAGCCGTGCAAGAAGCCTTCTCCGCGCAAGTGCAAGAGAGTGTGAAGGCTGAGCGAAGCCACGATCAGTCTTCTCTAAGAGCACCTGCACTCCCTCATGATATAAACGCGCTAGCAGAAGAACAACCAGCGTTTGACCCTCTTCAGGGCATGGACGCGCCAACAAAAGAACAAACAGCGCCTGCCCCTTCTCAGAGTACAGATGAGCCAACAGAAACCCAGGAACACCTCAGCAAGCGTCAGTATTTTAGTGAAAATTCAGGCACTCAGCCCAGTCTGCGTATGTATTTACTAGGCCAGTTCAGCGTCGAGCGTAAAGAGGGTGATGCATGGCACACTATCGCCAATCGCACTTGGCAGCGACGGCGTGCGCGTGCTCTACTCGGCTGCCTGCTCAGCCAGGCTGGACGACGTATGGGACGCGAACAGACCATGGAGGCGCTTTGGCCGGATTTGGATATTGAAACCGCTTCTAATCGTCTCAACGGAGCGGTCCACGAACTGCGCCAGATCCTCGAACCCCACCTTGCCCGTCCAGCCGCCTCAACAATGCTACGTTTAGAACGCGATATATTGACACTTGCGGATTCTTCTTCAATCTGGGTGGATGCAGAGGCTTTTGAAACGGTCTTGAACCGGGCCAACACTACCACCGATCCAGACCTGCTCGAACAGCTTCTGGAGCAGGCGGCAATTCTCTACGACGGCGATTATTTGCTGGAAGAACTCTACTCCCAATGGGCCACCTCGCGGCGGGAGTCACTGCGCCGGGGCTGGATGGGTCTGCTGTTGGAACTGGCTCGGTTGCGTGCTGCACGTTCCGCATTCACCAGTGCCATCGAACCTTTGGATCGCTTGTTGAAGGCTGATCCCACCCACGAGACTGCGGTACGCCGCCTGATGGTGCTGCTGACACAAATGGATCGACGCGGTGAAGCCATTCGGGCCTATCAACGGCTGGCCGATATTCTCAAAAATGAGTACGAGAGCGAGCCGTTGGCCGAGACGGTGCAACTGTACAAGGAACTCCGCCAAGGCCAGGCCCAGACGGCGGGAAATGGTGCCATCTCCGGTCATGTACATAGTGATGCGGAGAGTTCGGGTAGCCATGTTCAGGCAGGGTCACACGGGCCGCCACGCCAGACAGAGGTTCAGGATGCGACGACTTCTCTCCTGGTTTCATCACAGATCGGACGCCACAACCAGAGTCCCCTGATTGGACGCGAGAACGAACTAGAAACCATGCGGCAAGTTCTGCTCGCCATTGACCGCATTTCTCCCCAGGCAGCCGCAGATGCACGCAAAAAAACAGGCGCTCCAACGCGTGAGTCCAAACTGGTCCATTTCGCGATGGTCATGGGCGAAACTGGCATCGGTAAAACACGCTTGGCGGAAGAACTCAGCCACGAAGCACAGGCCCGTGGCTGGCTAGTCGCCTGGACTCGCGCCTATGAGCAAGAAGGCACCATCCCCTATCGTCCCTGGACCGACATTTTACGTACACTCTTGCGGGATATGCCTCTGACACATATCACGACCATGCTTGAGGAAAAAAGAAGCCCTGGTGAACCTGCTGGCGCGTTGAATCACGCTGCGACGGTGCAGGCAAAGCTGGCTCGGCTCAATGCGCTCCTTCCAGAATTGACTACAACCCATGAGACGCCGAGCAGCACGCAAAATCGGCCAGTCTCCCCAGAACAGGAACGTTTGTATCTTTGGGAAGCAGTACTTTCCCTGTTAAACGCACTCAGTCAGTCTGCGCCTCTGTTGCTTGTATTGGACGATCTGCACTGGACAGATGATAGTAGCCTGGAATTGCTCGCCTATTTGGCGCGTCATCAGCCCAACGAACGCATTATGTGGATCGGCACCTGCCAGGATACGGAACTGGCCCCTAGCGGCAGTTTGCGTGTGCTGCTCAACGATCTACGGCGCGAGCAAATCCTCGTCACACTCCCACTGCGACCACTCACTTCAACTCAGATTGGTCGCTTGATTGCGCATCTGCCGCGCACACTGGTCCAGAGCATTCAGAGCCAGTCAGGCGGCAATCCCCTTTTCGCGGAAGAGTTGGCCCGCTTTGGTGAAAATGCCGGGGAAAATAACAAACGTCATGGGTATCACCTGGAGATTATAGCTGGCCTCAAAAGCGCCAGTCTACCAGAGACTATCGCGGCGGTTCTGGAAAGACGCTTGAACACCTTGAGCGGGGAGTGCCAGGTGTTGCTGAGCAAAGCGGCGGTCCTGGGCGGATCGTTTGAATTATGTTTGTTGTTGCGTATGACAGGTGAAGCTGGCCCTGGCGAAGATACCGCGCTTGACCTGTTAGAAGCCGCGCTGCGTTCTGGCTTGCTGACCGAAGTGGCTAATGGAACGAAGATTATCTATCATTTCTGGCATCCACTGATCGTTAGCCACTTGTATGAACGGCTCTCAGCAGCCCGGCGTGCCCAGCTCCACCGCCGGGCGGCTGAAGCCCTGATCGAGTTATACGTTGGCAATGAAATAGAAGTCGCCGCCGCCATTGCTCATCATCTGAGCAAATACGGCCAGGAGAAGCAACAGCTTGTATACTATGCAGAAAGCGCTGGCAACCAGGCCCGCGAACTCTCCGCCTATCCTGAGGCTCTCTATCACTACCGTCAGGCTCTGGAAGCTTTGCGCAGCCTGCACAACACCAAATTGGCTCAGGAACAGGACTCACTGCACCTCGCCAACCTGCTTGAATGTTTAGCCGAGTGTAACATGGTGCAGGGGAATTACCAGGAAGCGCGGCAACAATATATACAGGCGCTTGATCTGCATAGCGCACAAAAAATAGACATAAGCGCATTTGCTGGCTCTGAGGAATGGCTTGTTTGGCAGCAAGAAGAGGCGCAGGTTCAAGCGCTGCTCTGGCGAGAAATTGGGAGCACTTGGCGACATGTGGGTGAATACCGCCAGGCGCACGAATGTGTCGAGAAGGGTCGGCACGTCTTGCGGATGGCAGAGATTACGACTGGCGCAGCCTGGGCCTGCCTCCAGCGCTTGGATGGTATTACTTACTGGTCGGAGGGCAATTTCGATCAGGCTAAGCGGTATATTCAGGAGTGCATGGAAATTCACCAAGAGATCATGCTCCAACCTATCACGCCCGAACAGAGGCAGAGGAATCTGATATACAAAGCATCTGTACCAGCCTCTTTGATCACGTATAGTCGGCGTGCATTGCTGGGTGATCCCTTAGAACTTGGTCGGACGCACGAATCGTTAGGGGTGATTGCTGCCAGTGAGGGACGAACTGTCGAGTCCCTGGCTCATTTGCATACTGCCCTGGCCGTTTTCGAGGAACACGATTTGGTGCGAGGGATGAGCCAGGTTTGCAGCAACATTGGTGCGGTCAACTCGATGCGCAGCGAATACGAAACTGCCAGCACCTATTTTAAACGTTCCTTGGAGCTTGCTGAACGCATCGGAGACGTTTCGACCAAAGCGCTTGTCACCGGTAATCTTGGTGATGTTGCGGCCCGTACTGGCAAACTGCACGACGCTCAGATTTGGCTGATGGATAGCCTGACCTTAGCAGAGCAGGTACATGATCGTGAGCACAGTAGTTGGTGCTTGGTCACGCTGGCTGGTGTGCAACAGGCTCTTGGCAACACACGCGGGGCGTTGGAGAATATTAGGCACGCGCTGGTTGCCGGGCACGCGATCAAAAGCAGTGTGCGCCTTGGCTTCGCGCTGGTCATGCTGGCTGACTGGCGTGTGACGCGTGCACTGTACTATCACAACCTGGAAACAGGGCATTTGGATACACATACAAGCCTGTCTCCTGTTAGTCAAACGCTGCTTCGTTCAGCCCAGGCCACAGTAGAGTGTGCTCTAGCCTTGGATAGTATCGATGCGGAGACGCAATCTATGGCTCAGGTGGTGCTGGCGCATATTTACTATTTGCGCGGTGATCTAGAGGAAGCACAACAGCAAATACTCAAGGCGCTGGAAGTGACCCAACAGAGAGAAATAGCCTATCTGTATGGTCGCGCACAACGTTTATTAGGGGAGATTCAGGCCGCTAGAGGCTCTGAGCAGGAGGCAGATCGCTCCTTTGAAAAAGCTCTTCAAACCTGCCAACAGTACGATCTGCGCCTCGATTATGCACGCGTTTTACACCGCTATGGTGCTTGCTTATTGCAACGTGGTTCTCAGACCGGAACCGGACACCATTCTATCTATCAGCAAGGGCTTGGTTATCTGGGTGAGGCGCGTGATATATTTACAACATGTCAGGCCAGCCTTGATTTACAATGGGTTGAACGTATCCTAGCAACGTGTGCACCCCCATACGCGAGATCGTAAAAATAGAGGAAAATATATGGGCATTGAGACAGATTTCCACAGCCATGTCGTGCGTAGTTCTGCCGCGCAAATGGTCCAGAGGGCGCAGGAAAAGGGTTTGCGTGTGTTGGGCCTCTCCGAACATGTCTTCCAGATGAGCGAGGTGCGTCCGTTGCTCCCGCATATGCATCAGGAAGGGCCATTTTTAACGCTCGATGACTATTTTGCAAGCATTGCAGTAGCGACGGAGCACATGCATTTTGATGTGCGTGTCGGTCTAGAGGTGGATTTCGTGCCTGACAAACATACCGAAATTGTGCAGGCTATTGCGGGACGACCCTGGGATTTCTTGATCGGCTCAGTGCACCAAGTAGATGGATTGCTCTTTGAAGCCCAACACAAATATACGCGTGAAGAAGGCGAGGCGCTCTGGCTGCGCTACTTTGATCTGCTACGCCAAGCTGTCGCCAGTGGCTCTTTTAGCCTGGTCAGCCATCCAGTGCGTATGCGTGTTGCTAACCCCTTTCTGCCTGCGAACCTGGACGAAGCATTAGAGCAGCTAGCAGCCGCAGCCACGCATCATGATGTGGCCCTGGAGATCAACGGCTACGACGTGCTGACCTACCCCAGCTTGGTCAAACACCTGGCCCGCGCTTGTGCACTGCATCACACACCCATCAGCGTTGGCTCCGACGCTCACGATCCCAGAGGCATCGCGCAGGGGCATCTCCTGAGCGAAGAAATTTTGCGCGAGGCGGGTATCGGGAAGGTGCGTATCTGGAAAAATATGCTTGCGGAAGAGTATGGTATAGAGGTGAAGAACGAGTAGAACCAGCTAAACAAGACTTAGCTGGTTCTACTCGTTCTTCACCTCTAATCAGGCTGCGCTGGGCATACGCGACCATCCAGGCAATTGCACCGTCGTGTCCCCCGGCATCGGGAGAATCTTGCGCGAAGTGCCGTTTGTCAGGTCGTCATAAACGAGGCCGTGTGAGCCATTGGCATAGTAGGCGTGGAGCAACAGCCCGTGACCATAAGGGGCCAGCGCGATGTTCTGATCGCAGAGCGCGATGATGGGCACCACACTTGCTGGTTCACAAAGCGAAGTCGCCTGTGGCGCAGCATCAGCGAAGACGATGTGCCCTTTTTCCTGAACAGTCGCCCCCAGCTTGATAACCTGCACCTGTGTCCCGACCTGTTGCAGCACCATCAGGGTGTTATCCTCAGCATAGCCAATTGGGATACCGGAGCCGCTGTGCAAGAGACGCTCGTTTGTGCCATCACTACTGACCGCGTAAACTCCCTGCTCACCGGACTGGCCGTTGCGCGTGTAAAAAACCGTGTCACCAGTGGGACTGAGCCAGAAACGCGTGTTGGATAAAGGGGCTGTCACCTGTTGCGGTACCGCGCCGGGCTGAGTCAGATCGAGGCGGTAAAGCGTGAGAGCAACACCCTTCTCAGTAGTAGTAAAGTAGAGGAAAGGCGCGTGATAAAACGTGAGCCGAGTCGCGTTGAGTGACCAGGCATGTTGCATGACGCCGCTCTGCACGTTCAGTTCAGAGACTATTCCCTGCATATTCTGCGTGAGCACATGATCGGCATCCATCCAGAGCGCATTACCAGCGAAGCGTGTGCTCAGATGATAAAAAGCGTGTGAGCCAGAGGACGCGGAAAACGTCGTATAAGTCGTCATATGCTGATCTGGCGAGATGGCATCGTAGAGCAGGTTCTGCCCATCTTTTGAGATCTCTTCCAGATGCATATCTGAGATATTCGGCTGAGACGTTAGCAACGTCGATAACTGCCCACTGGTCGTGTTAAAATTATAGACTGTCACGCTCTTTATCAGACTCGTGACCGAAATCAGCGTTAAACCGATGATGACGGAATTCCAGCCCTCATTATTCGCGCCAGATTCTGGATGTTGAGGGTGAGGAGGCGCAGATGTGCTAGCCGTCGATGGATTTGACACACGATTGAGCAGGCCCACCGCCGCCAGAATGACCGCAACTACCGTAACCAGGGTCAGCATATGCTGGAGGATGCTGCGTTGCTGCGTCGTGCGGGTATGAAGAGCGAGAGGCAGTGCAAGCGGCGCGTCAGCATACTGCTGGTTGTCCGACGATGCCCGCGCCCGCGTGTACATACGCTTTGTACGTGTGTGCTCTTTCTCCTGCTGAGCCTGTTCGTGACGTAGTGCCACGAAGATCGTTTGGGTCGTAGCGGGTACACGTTGCTCGTTAGCGATCAGAAAATGATGCAGCATCGTGCGCTGTTGGGTGCGCAGATGACGGGCTTCAGCGAGCAGGCTAGAACATGTAGAGCAGCCTGACACATGGGCGCGGATTTGGCGCAACTGGCGTTCATCCTGGAGATCATCTATATACGAAAGCCGCGCAGGGGCGCGTGCCATCGGCAGCACATCCAGTTCATCAAGCAAACGCAGACACTGGGGACTGAGCGCACATGGCGGCAAGCCCCTGATATCTACATACTTCATCAACGTCCCTCCTGATCGAGTTTCGTATAGAG
This sequence comes from Ktedonobacteraceae bacterium, assembly GCA_039923935.1. Lineage (GTDB taxonomy): Bacteria > Chloroflexota > Ktedonobacteria > Ktedonobacterales > Ktedonobacteraceae > Paraktedonobacter. The sequence goes on from JBDTBU010000204.1 coordinate 9,158, forward strand.
ATGTTGAAACGCCTGACGCGCACGTGAGAGGCGACTGCGGACAGCGGACAGTGAGTCCTGCAAGGTATCCGCGATCTCACGATACGAGAAGCCTTCGGCGTCCAGGAGCAAGCAGGCTACAGAAGCTTCGGGCAGGCGAGCCATCACGCGTGCAATCAGGTCGCGTTGTCCCACCTGTTCCTCAAAATGTTCAGAACTCTCCAAATAGCCTTCGCCCGGTTCGTCGAAAACGTCCTCTCCATAGCCTTGAGGTGAAGAGAACGGCACCCAGGTGACATGTTTGCGCCGACGCCACTCGCTGCGCATCTGATTGAGCGCGATACGATAGAGCCAGGGGGCAAAATGCAATTCTTCCCCCGTCATACGCGGCAAGGCACGATACGCTGCCAGAAATGTTTCCTGGCAGAGATCCTGCGTCAGGTGCGTATCCTGCGTCAGACTATACAGCATACGCCTGATGCGCGGCTCATAGTGCAGCACAAGCTCTTCAAATGCCTCAACCGACCCCTGACAGGCAGCGATGGTCAGTTGGGACTCGTCATCCAGGACTTTCATACAACTCCCAATGTACTTTCTTGGTCTAAAACCAGACCTTCTAGGAGAGATAATGCAGGGACCGCGCTTTTCGTCTCGCAGGACTATCCTACGGAGAAAAAGTGTTGTTTCTATTATAAAGTAACCGAGCCATAAAAAAACAGTGATCTACTTCACATTTTGAGGGAAATTTTTCAAAAACACCTATTTTGGTCGCTCAGCTAGCGACGATTTCACCTCGATATACCGTGCCAAAATAAACACAAGGTCCGACAAACGATTGAGGTAGCGCACGACCTCAGTATTCGCGATCACCCCATCGTGCAGCAACTTGACTGCCATACGTTCGGCGCGGCGAATAATCGTACGTGCAAGGTCGAGCGCGGCCCCATCGGGCGTGTCGCCGGGAATAATAAACTTGTTGGGGATCTCGACCTCTTGTTTAAGAGTCTCTTCGATCTGCTCCAAACGCTGCACATGCTCAGTTGTCATGCGCAGACCCATCTTCTCGTAGTTTTCAGGCAGCGTGGCTAATTCGCCCATCAACAGGTAGAGTTCCTGCTGGATCGTATAAATAATCTCTTTGACTCTGGGATTATTGCTCATGGCGCGGGCCAGACCCAGAGCCGATGTAGCCTCGTCAACCGTGCCAAAGGTGTCCGGGCGCGGATCGTACTTGGGCACGCGCTGCTCGCCCAGCAGGCCAGTATAGCCGGTGTCCCCGGTGCCAGTAGTAACTTTTGCCATCTTGTTTGGCTCTTTTCTTTCCTTTTGATTGGGTGTTTGCAGGAGAAAAAATTGCTTCTCCCTACATCTCTGATTATAACGTATTCTTCAGATGTACAACACCCGACCAGAGTCCGCTCTGGAGCGATGAAGATTGCCTTACTTGATAGTTATTGTAACCGACTTACAAGCATAGCTCATGGGTCATTTGACCCATTTCAGGACACTGATCAGGAGTACACTCTTAAAATGAGTGGCAAAGGCAAACGGCGCATCAGTTGACCAGAGCCATGACTCTCTCTTGAACGTTTTAGGCGTTTCATGAAGGAAGATGCGCTTGTTCTGGCAATCAGTCCACAGCGCATTGCATTCATTGAACTGGAATGCTATCATGGTCCATATTTCCAACACAAGGAGCACCATCCCCTATGCATAGCAATCAGAACAACGAAGCATCCCAAACGAGCCAAGAGACTCCCTCGTACTGGCAGCGCACTGTCGCGCCATTTCCCATCTCAACCGAACTGCCGCAGACTGTGGATGTGCTCGTTGTGGGCAGCGGCCTGTTTGGTGCAGCGACTGCTTACTGGCTGGCGCGGGCTGGTCGCCAGGTTGCTCTGCTAGATCGCGTGGGCGTAGCGTATGGCGCGAGCGGGCGCAATGGCGGCTTTGTCGTAGCGGGCATGCACGAAGAGTACTCCGATGCTATCAAGCGCCTGGGACATGAGACGGCGCGAGCAGTACTGAGCATTTCGTACGAGAATCAGGCAATGTTGCGTCAAGTGCTGACTGAGGAAGAGATCAACTGCGATTACCGCGAACCGGGCAGCCTGGGCCTGGCACTGGGTGAGACGCAATTAGCGGATGTGCGCAAAAACGTTGCGACTTTGCAAGCTGACGGTTTCTCCGCGCAATTACTGGATCGTGCAGAGGTGCAGGAGTTGATTCGCACACCTTTGGGGCCAGAGATCCTGGGTGGTAAATTTCTGCCGGGTCAGGCGTTGGTGCATTCGGCGAAACTGATCCAGGGGTTGGTGCGGGCTGCGCAACGTCACGGCGCACGCGTTTATCAGGGGCGAGCGACACGACTTGTGCAGAATGGCGAGGGTGTGCTGGTCGAGACGGAGCGCGGGAGCATCCAGGCTGGTGCGGTGGTGCTCGCCACGAATGCTTGGATGAGCGAACTGGTCCCAGAGATGCGCGGATGGATCGTGCCAGTGCGTGGACAGGTGTTAGCCTATGCGCCAATGACCCCGGTCTTTCCCACAGCAGTCTTTACCTCGATTACCGAAACTGAGGAATATTGGCAACAAACCCTTGATGGTTCAATTGTGTTGGGTGGTTGTCGTGCGCTCGCCCCCGGACGCGATGTGGATGTGTGGGAACAAACGCCAACACCAGAAGTGCAGCAAGGACTGGAAAAAATCTTCCCACGTCTCTTCCCTCAACTCTCCGACTTGCACGTCACTCAACGTTGGGCTGGCTTGATGGACTTTACGCCTGACCGCATCCCGATCATTGACCGTGTGCCCAGCTTGGAGCACACCTGGTTCGTTGGCGGTCTCTCCGGCCACGGTATGCCCTTTGGGATGTTGATCGGCCAGATGTTAGCTGAGGCTGTGCAAACTGGACACGCCCCTGAGCGGTTGTGGCCGTTTCGGTTTGAGCGGGAAACGTTGAAGGGATAGCGATTACTCAGATTGGCTCTTTGTGAAGCCTCAACGCAGCGCTGTTACCTGATACTTGATGTTCGCAACTTGATCCACTAATGAGGTATAATTTGATTTGGTATATACATCCATACATATAAAAGATAGGAGAGATATAAAATATGCAAGAGATCACCAGCAAAATTCAGCCATACGATGCCCACACCGACACAGCATCCGTCTTCACTCTCTGGCAAAGCACAGTAGGGCAGGTCTGGCCCCTTGCATTTGAGCGTTTTCAACAGATT
>JBDTBU010000205.1:0-4132 GCA_039923935.1 Ktedonobacteraceae bacterium
CCAGGAAATAAAAACGCTGGTCCGTATCGAGCATAAACTCCATAGTGCCCGCATTGACATATCCCGCAGCTTTGGCGATGCGCACGGCTGCCGCGCCCATTTCAGCGCGTAACTCAGGCGTTAGCGCCGTTGAGGGACTCTCTTCGATGATCTTCTGATGACGGCGCTGGATCGAGCATTCGCGCTCGCCCAGATGAATCAGGTTGCCATACTGGTCGCCGAGCACCTGGATTTCCACATGACGGGGGCGCAGAATGAGCTGTTCCAGCAGGACTGTAGCGTCACCAAAAGCCGCCAGAGCCTCGCGTCGTGCACCTGCTAACTCGCCGAGAAAAGCATCTTCGCTGTGCGCCTCGCGCATACCCTTGCCACCGCCGCCTGCCGAAGCCTTGATGAGCAGGGGGAAACCAATCTTGCGTGCCTCATGCAAAAGTACCTCGTCATCCTGGCTCGCGCCGTTGTAGCCAGGAATCGTCGGTGCGTCCACAGACTGAGCTAGTTGCTTGGCTGCGATCTTCAAACCCACCAAGCGCATCGCTGCGGCTGGTGGACCAATGAAAATCAGACCCGCAGCTTCGCAGGCTTCGACAAAGGCCGTGTTCTCCGAGAGAAAACCGTAGCCTGGATGGATCGCTTCTGCGCCACTCTGTCGGGCCACCTCGATGATCGTATCCCCGCGCAAGTAGCTCTGTGTAGCGGGTGCGGGACCGATCTCGTACGCCTCGTCCGCCTCGCGCACATGCCGGGCTGTGCGGTCCGCTTCTGAGTATACGGCGACTGTCGCAATACCCATCTCGCGGCAGGTCGCCATGATACGTACTGCAATCTCACCGCGATTAGCAATCAGAATTTTTTTAAACATACCAGATTTCTACTATTCTTCCTTCGCTGGAATCCAGTTTGGCTGACGTTTCTCCAAAAATGCCTTTAGCCCCTCTTGCCCTTCTTCACCGACACGCAACCGTGCAATTGTTTCAGCCGTAAAGTCGCGTGCAGCAGTCGGCTCCATCTGCCCAACAGTTTGCGCCAGCATTTTGCAGACGCGCATAGCCTGTGGTGCACTGCTCAGCAATTCCTGCACAATGCTTTCTACTGCCGCGTCGAGTTCCGCCAGGGGCACAACTGTGTGAATCAGGCCAAGTTCGCGGGCTAGGGCGGGCGTGAAGCGTTCGCCAGTCACAAAGAGTCTACGCGCCCAGGACGCGCCGATTTTGCTAACGATGTAGGGCGAGATCATCGCAGGAGCAATGCCCAGCTTGACCTCGCTAAAGGCCAAGCGTGCGCTATCAGTCGCGATAACAATATCACAGACTGCCATCAGGCCCAGGCCACCACCCAAAGCAGCACCATTGACCCGCGCCACAATCGGAATGGGAAAGTGGTTGATATACTCGAACGCCCCGGCCATCTTCTGCGCATCCTGCTGGTTTTGCTCCTTGGTATAGTTGGCCGCAGCCTGCATCAGGGTCAGATCAGCTCCCGCGCTAAATGACTTGCCAGCGCCCGTCAAGACGACTCCCGCGAGATTCGCATCCGTGCGGAGTTCTTGGAGAGCCGCTTGGAGATCAAGCAGCAATTGCGAACTCATCGCATTGTGGATCTCTGGCCGGTTCATGGTGACAGTGGCGATGCGTTTGTTATGGCTATATGCAACAAGCACAGTCTCATATGTTGGCATACTATCTTGCTCCTTCAACTACATTCTAAACACACCAAACGGGCTTTCAGGCATGGGTGCATTCAACGAGGCCGCAATGCCCAGAGCCAGGACCGTGCGTGTATCGCGTGGGTCGATAATGCCGTCGTCCCACAGGCGGGCTGTGCTATAGTAGGGGTTGCCCTCTTGCTCGTACTTTTCCAGCGTTGGACGTTTAAACTCGACCTCTTCTTCAGGCGTCATCCGTTGGCCCTTCGCAGCTAGCCCTTCCTGGCGTACCGTTGCCAGTACGCTGGCAGCTTGTTCGCCGCCCATGACTGAGATACGCGAGTTGGGCCACATCCAGAGTTGACGTGGCGAATAGGCGCGTCCACACATGCCGTAGTTGCCCGCGCCAAACGAACCGCCGAGAATGACCGTAAAGCGCGGCACTGGTGCGTTCGCCACCGCCATGACCAGCTTGGCCCCATCTTTCGCAATGCCGCCGTTCTCGTACTGCTTGCCGACCATAAAGCCCGTAATGTTTTGCAGGAAAACCAGCGGGGTCTGACGTTGTGCGCAGAGTTCGATAAAGTGCGTGGCCTTGAGAGCACTCTCGGAGAAGAGAATACCGTTATTGGCGATAATACCCACAGGGTAGCCCATCAAGCGTGCAAAGCCACAGACCACCGTCGTGCCGTACAGCGCCTTGAACTCGTGAAAACGGCTGCCATCCACCAGACGAGCGATGACTTCACGCACATCGTAGCTCTTACGCCCGTCGCGTGGCACAATGCCGTACAACTCGCTCGGATCGTAGAGCGGCGGCTCCGGCTCAGTGATCTCCCAAGGGATATATTTGCGCTGGTTGAGGTTTGTCACAATCTCGCGACAAATAGCCAGGGCGTGCTCATCGTTGAGCGCGTAGTGATCGGTCACGCCCGAAGTGCGGCAATGTACATCGGCCCCGCCCAATTCTTCTGCCGTGACTTCCTCGCCCGTTGCCGCTTTAACCAGTGGTGGACCACCCAGAAAGATCGTGCCGTTGCCGCGCACAATCACCGTTTCGTCGCTCATGGCCGGAACATACGCGCCGCCAGCCGTGCACGAACCCATCACCGCCGCGATCTGTGGGATACGCTGGCTAGACATGCGAGCTTGGTTATAGAAAATACGCCCAAAGTGCTCACGGTCCGGGAAAACATCGGCCTGGAGCGGCAGGAAAGCCCCACCTGAATCGACCAGATAAATACAAGGCAGGTGGTTCTGTTCAGCGATTTCCTGGGCACGTAGGTGCTTTTTCACCGTCATTGGATAGTACGTGCCGCCCTTGACCGTCGCATCATTAGCGACAATAATGCACTCCTGGCCCTCAACTACACCAATGCCCGTCACGATCCCGGCTGAGGGCGCATCATTGTTATACATATCCCAAGCAGCCAGGGGACTGAATTCCAGAAAGGGCGTATCAGGATCACATAAAAGCTGGATGCGTTCGCGTGCCAGCAGCTTGTTGCGTTTGCGGTGTCTGGCAACGGACTCGGCCCCGCCACCCTGCTGCACCTGAGCAATATTTGCACGCAATTGTGCCAGTAGCTCTTGAAAATAGGCATGATTGGCCTGATAATCAGGACTCTGACGATCTACACGGGATTCTAGGGTGCCCATAAACGTGTTTTTCCCTCCACGAAAGCTAGGTAGGGGTGTTGCGCCACATGCCCATCGTGTCCCCATCCACCTGAAAAGCCGCTCCGCCGTGGAGCAACGACAATTGCTGCTCCACGCGGGACGCCTCATCGCGCCCTGCCTCTCTTGCAGAATAGCACCGGACGCGAAGGGGCGTCAAGGATTAAGAGGAATAAGGGGGGATGTTTGGTGGGCGAAGCCTACCAAACATCCCCCCTTATTCCTCTTGCGTAACGTATTACGCGTTGGTAGTGATGCTCTCGCTCACGCTCGAACGTTCGGGCAGTTGCGTGGAACGTTGGCGGGCACGCATGGCGGGTGCCTGTGCGCGACGTGTGCTAGCCACGGTGGCGCGACCAACAATCCAGATGAAGAGGAACAGCATAGCCCAGTTCACGACACCCAGCACAATCAGGAAAACCAGGTTGTTGAACCCAAGACCATTCAAGATCAGGTACAACGCGCCAGTGATCAGGATATTAATCAGGGTCGTCGGGATCAGGATCAACCAGGCAAATTGCATCAGTTGGTCGGAACGCAGACGCGGCAGCGTGCTACGGAGCCAGATGAAGACCAGACACAAGGCGTAGATCTTCGTGATGAAGTAGCCGACAGCCAGAATGTTGCCCAGGAAACCCCAGCCGAGCGAACCAAGCCCGATCAGGTAGTCCACGCCAGGACCGGACCAGCCGCCCAGGAAGAGCGTTGTGGCGATGGCCGAGACGATGGTCATATTACCGTACTCGCCCAGGAAGAACATAGCCCAACGCATACCGCTGTACTCGGTCAGATAACCAGCTACCAACTCCG
>JBDTBU010000206.1:0-10389 GCA_039923935.1 Ktedonobacteraceae bacterium
TACTACCCATCGCTATGAACGTGGTGAACTCAGGGCGTAAGCCTTCTGTGATCCATGTATAATTGGGGTCGGGACTCAGTTGGAGCCAATCAACATTGGTGAGTTTGCCCTGTTTTTGCAGGAAAAGCAGCTTTTCTCGTTTCGTCCATTCTTCTGGTACACGATAGTAATATATCTCCGGTGAGACATGCTTGGCTGAACGTACAGCAATCGTGATGCCGACACCAACCTGGATACCAAAGACGTTATGCTTGGTGCCTGAGATTTTGGGGTTTTTGCGTACATTGCCGTGTAAATCGAGATGATAGATGTGCGTGAAATCTTTGAGCATATGCTGACGCATACCGTCAAACGCGATTTGATCGACAAATGAGTTATTTGTGACCATGCACACAATCCCATCACGCCCCTGGAGCCGGTCCGCAGCCCAGCGGAAAAACTTCACATAGGCATCTGACAGCGCATTCTTGTTTGAGGCTTTTGAGGCTTTGGCGTAGGTTTCGCGAATACGCTGATCCACGAGCGCATACTTGCGGTTCTTATTATTATCGTTCTCGTTGACCTGTCCCACGTTGTACGGCGGATTGCCGATCACCACCATAATATTGGCGTCTTTTTCACGTTGCACGCGTTCAGTGTTCTCCTCGGCAAACAGGGTCAGTTGTTGCCCTTCGGCCAGTTCGAGCGTATCCGCGAAGCACACGCCCTCGAAGGGCACATAGGTACCCATCTTGTCGTAATACTCATGCTCGATGTTGAGTGCAGCGATGTAATAGGGCAGGAGCATGATTTCATTGCAGAAGAGATCATGGGCGTATTTTTCTTGTAATGCGCCACGCGGGATGTGTTTGATAATGTTGACGATAAAATTGCCGGTTCCGGTGGCGGGATCGAGAATCTTGACGCCGGGTGTGGCGAGCGATTTGCCGAATTCACGCTGCAAGACCTCATCGACGCTGGCAACCATGAAATCAACGATCTCTTGCGGGGTGTAGACGATGCCGTGGGTGTCGGCCTTTTTGATGGCGAACCCCTGGAAGAAGCGCTCGTAGACCGTGTTGAGGAAGTGCTGACGTTCGGACCATGTTTCGATGCCCCTGGCCGCGCCCTCAATCGCGTTGTAAAAGGGATCAAGCGCACGCAGGAACTCTCTACGGTTAAAGCTACGGCTGGTCAGGGCTTGGATGACGCGCTCGATCTCGACGGCGATCACGTTATTATGCACAAAGTCTGGGTTATTGAAGACGGTGCGAAAAAGCCGCTCGGTCAGCAAATGCTGGACAAGCATCTCTTTGATCTCGTCAGCACCGATATGTGGATTGAGCGTGCTTTGACAAAGGGCTGCAAAAGTGTTAAAGGCAGCGAGAAACTTGCCATTACTCTTATATTCGTCATTGATGAGCACGAGCAACTTAGTGGCGATATTGGGAATTTGCTCCTTGAAGTCCAGCACTGCATGTTCAAAGTTCGCAACATCTGGTTTTTGATAGGTCAGAAATTGCCTAAGCATAGCCGTCACGTCGGCCATAACCTTCATATTAAAGTCGTAGCGTTTGCCAGCTTGATAGAGCACCGCCAAGCGTGTGTTCTCGAAGAGCGCGTTATCGAGCGGATAGCCAGCGTGGATTTTGGCGGCAATCTCGTCTTCCAGGTTGCCCTTCGGTCCCTTGGCCTCCCAATAGCCCAGGCGAATATGATACTCGTTGCACAACACGCCATCAGGCCGAATACGCCCGCGAATGGTCATCTCATGCACGAGGGTCAGACTACGTTTTCGCGCCATTTCAGCCAGAAGATTTTGGAAGGCGGGCCGCAAAGCCAGTTCGTGATCGGCTTGACTCTCGTAATCTTGCAATTCTTTGTAATAGCGGCCCACAGCTTTGTTTAACACGGCTGGTGTTAATTCTTCTGGCATACGCATTTCTCATCTTTCGTGAGTAGGAAAGCAGTGGTGCTGCTTTCCTACTCTTTCCTGCAAAAATAGGTCTGGAAGTGTGCGCCAAGCATATCACTCCAGGCTCTTTTTCACAACCTGCCCGCCTTTGAGCACCAGTTTTACATTGGCGGGATCGGCGATCAGCTTGATATCGTCCAGCACATCGCCTGCGACAATAATCACGTCGGCCAGTTTGCCCACTGCGAGCGTGCCCAACTGCTCGTGCAGGTGCAGCAGGTGCGCGGCATGGCTGGTACTGGCCTGAATGGCTTGCATAGGCGTCATGCCGTGCTCGACCATCAGTTGGAGTTCGCGCCCGTTCTCGCCGTGTCGTCCCACGCCCGAATCAGTGCCCATAGCGATCTTCACGCCCGCTTCAACGGCCATGCGGAAGCTGCGACGGTGCTCATCGATGACGGCAACGGCCTTAGCAGCCATAACCGGCGGCAACAGGTCAGGATGCTCTTGCGAGAACTCGATCACAGCCTGCGGTGCTAGCAACGTGGGTACCAGATAGGCGTCTTTTTGCAGCATCAGAGCGATTAGTTCATCGGTGAGATAGATGCCATGCTCAATCGAGACGACGCCAGCCAGTAATGCATTTTTTATGCCTTGCGACCCTTGTGCATGTGCCATACAGCGCTTGTCCTGCGCCGCAGCCTCATACACAGCCACGGAAATCTCTTCAAGAGTCAATTGGGATGAGGTGGGAGAATCGGCAGTGGAGAGCACGCCGCCGGTGGTCGCGAGCTTAATCCAGTCGGCCCCAGAGCGCAGTATCTCGCGTACGGTATGCCTGACCGCATCTTCTCCATCGGCGACGCCATACGGAAGATCAGGCAGGTTTAGACCGAAAAGGCCCAGGTCGATACAGCAAGGATAGTGGCCGTCACCATGCCCGCCCGTTTGCGTCACCATCGACACAGCCACCTGCATACGCGGTCCCGGAACTATGCCACGCTCAACCGCTAACTTCACCCCGGCAGGTGTGCCACCAGCGTCGCGCACCGTCGTCACCCCTGCATCCAGCGTCGCCCGCATACGTGGAATGGCCTCGTACAGACGCAGCGACGGCGGTGTCACCAGATAGCTGGTCAGCGACGGAAATTCCATCAGAAAATGCACATGTGTATCGATCAGGCCGGGCAAAACACTACTGCCGCGTGCATCGATGACCGTGGCGTCACGCGGTACGTTCACACGTTCAGCCCGATCCAGCGCCACAATCCGCTCATTCTCGATCAGAAGTGTCATACCCGTTAGCGGTTCGTTGCCATGTCCGTCAATTATCGTGCCGTTGATAATGGCTATGCTCATGCGTGTTATCCCTTTCATTGTCGCATCACTGTTTGCACGCTAGTATATGCTATTTTTGCTGCTCGCTGCTAGCCTTCTATTGAACGTGGGCGCGGTGTGTGCCAGCAAGCGAGGGTACGCCGGACGCAAGGGCCGACGCTACATGCAAGGGAGATACACCCGCATGTTGTGTCCGGCGTACCCTCGCTTGCTTTGATCCCGCTATTCAGACGGTTCACAAAACTGTTTCAATGCGGTAGTTCACCGCCCACACTATTCGAGCGTATGACGCCGCGCATCGCCTCTTCCTCGCGTGCCCAGATATGGTAGGCTGCCTCCGCGACCTGCTCGGCGCACTCGTCGGGAAGATGCAAGATGCCGTTGACATCCCCATGCAGCAAATCGCCGCTACGCACACGCATACCCGAAATGGTGACATTTTCACCAACACTCACACAGATGGGATTGCCATGTGCAACCACTAGGCCCGCACAAAAATACTGAAAATTGCCCAGAGATCGCACCTCCTTCACGTCACGCAACCCCCCATCGGTCAGGATACCAATGGCCCCCAGATGCTTCATCGTGGTAGACATCACCTCGCCCGCGTGACAGGAATGCAGGCGGTCTGTGCCGACATCCTGCATAACGACGATGGCTGGTTTGGGTGCCGATTTCAGGAGCTCGTAGAGCGCGTTAAAACCGATCCCTTGGCGGCCCTCAGTGGTGCTATCCACGGTACAGGTGAGCGCGTAGCCAACGGTTGGTGGCAATTCTGGAAACTGGCAACGAATATCGTAGCCAACATATCCCATCACACGCGGACGGACGTTGAAGGTTTCGATGGCATTAGCAATCGTGGGGCTATCGATGCGCCGCAACGCGCTAAGCTGCTCATAGCTAAGTTTGCTGGACATGACTGCTTCTCCTTTAATAGCTTTTTATGACGGTGGAACTACACTGTATGTGTATAGATCGCTTTACTGCCAACGCAAGAGAGAACGATCAATACTCTCTACAGTTGGGCGACCACACAGGGCCATCGCCAGCTCAAATTCTGCCCGCAACAATGCGAGAACGTGAGCTACACCGTCAGCACCATCGACGGCCAGCCCCAAAAGGATCGGGCGTCCCACGAGGACAGCACGAGCGCCAATAGCTAGAGCTTTGAGCACATCTGTTCCCCGGCGTATCCCTCCATCGAGATAGACCTCACAACGACCAGCTACCGCTTCGACAATCTCTGGTAGAGCGTCAATGCTGGCAAAAGCGCCATCGAGTTGCCGACCACCATGATTCGAGACAACAATGCCATCCACGCCATGTTCAAGCGCAATACGTGCATCTTCTGCGGTTAATATGCCTTTGAGCAGAAGCGGTAGCGAGGTTAACGTGCGCAACCACGCAATATCCTTCCAAGTGAGGGAAAGCTTCTCCTCGCTCCCTTCATCAGCCGTGAAATTTCCTGGCGAGGGCCAGACAAACTGGTTGCGCAGATCCTTTTCCCTGCGCCCAAGACGCTGAACATCGACAGTAAGCACGACTGCACGATATCCAGCACTCTCGGCACGGTGGAGCAATCTAGCTGTAACCTGGTCAACGCGGCGGGGATAAAGTTGAAACCACAAGGGACCGCTAGCCGCCTCAGCGATGGCTTCAAGCGGACGGCTCGATTCAGTGCTAGCAACCAGCAACGTGCCTGCTTGCCCGGCTCCACGCGCCGTCGCACACTCTGCTTCAGGATGAGCGAGGCCATGATGCGAAGTAGGAGCGACCATGATCGGCATCTGAATGGGCGTGCCAAGTACGGTGGTCTGAGTCTGGCACGCGCTCACATCGACGAGCATACGTGGCCGCAACCGGATACGCTCAAAGGCGCTACGATTGGCGCGTAACGTCACCTCATCATCGCTCCCCCCCATATAAAAATCCCAAGTAGCCTGATCCAGACGCGCCTTGGCGGGTGCTTCGTAATCGCTGAGATTGATGAGTTCCACGAGCGAAACCTTTCTGAAATAATGGATTATCCTACGATCTGTTATAATTGCGAAAGCTCTGCGTTTATTCTACCACTTCATGGCACAGATTATAAGCCTGCTGGCAGTTTGTCATTTTAGAGAGAAAGCAACCTCATGCAAACTTGCTTCGTATATATGGTGATGTTTTTATACAATTTATTTTCAAGGAGCTGAGATGCAAAATCAGGAACACATATATAACACGCCTGAATACACACCATTAATCGAAAACCAGACCAATACTGATCCGCGTGAACAGGCTCAAACACAGGACTATTCTGACAAATCATATACAGACGGCTATACTGGCAGCGAGACGCGGGACATCTGGAGCGAGGGTCAGAAGGTGCAACCCGTGCCCAAAAGCGCGAAGAGCATGGGCGGGCTATTGGTAATCATCGCATTGGTGTGTGTAGCATTTATAGCCGGCAGTCACTTCGGCGTGATTTTTGGCTGGCTGGTCTGGTTGGTTGTCACTGCGCTCATCGTTGCAGGTGTGGGGATGCTGATTACCAACTGGCGCGTCGTGACCATCCCCATGCCAACGCGCACCTTCCAGATCAATGAGCACGCTCGGCTGGTCATATCCAATGGCGCGGGCAAAGTGTCTATTCGACGTGGAGAAGAAGGCGTTGTCAGCGTAGCTGCAACCCAACGCGCTAGCGGTATCGGCATCAATCCCGCCAGCATGCAGGTTGGCTATGACCAGCACGGCGATATGCTGAACATCACCAGTCAGGTGGCCTGGAACATCCTTCAGTTCGGCCTGAGAAGCGTCGATTTCGAGATCACCGTACCCGCCCACTGCGATGTACAACTGGACAATGGCTCCGGCAGCGTCGTCGTGCAGGGAGCCAACGGCACGTTCCGCGTACGCACAGGCAGTGGTAGCATTCAAGCCCACGATCTCCAGGGACAGATTGCCATGAAAACCGGTAGTAGCCGCATCGAAGCCAGCAACCTGCAAGGCCGCATCGACCTGAGCACTGGTAGCTCGCGCATCGAGGCTCATAACCTTGAGGGTCAGGTCAACTTACGCACTGGTAGTTCGCGCATCGAAGTCAGCAACGTGCGCGGCCAAGTCACAGCCCAGACTGGCAGTGGCCGCATCGAAGTCACGCGGGCCGCCTTAGCTGGCAACTCGTCCTTCAAAACTGGCAGTAGCTCGATCACCTTTGAAGGTTCGCTCGACCCTCGCGGCTCCTACGAGATGAAAACGGGTAGTGGCGGGATCAATCTCACCCTGCCTGCTGAGACCACGTTTAGCCTGGATGCAAAAACTGGCTCAGGCGGCGTGCACAATGAGTTTGGCAACAAAGAGGTAGGCAATAGCCCACGAGCACGACTACGGCTGAGAACAGGCAGCAGCGCGATTCGTATTGCGCGTGATGGGATGTCTTAGGGCGCTTCTTCCGCCACTTGCACCAACCAAGGACTGTTGATAGAAGCATGAAATATGCTATAATCATAGCATAAACGTAAGTAGGGTGGACATTGTTCAGAAAAGTAAGGGTAGGTGGCATATGTTAGCTGAGGCACACCGACATGCAGCAGAAGAAATCGAAAACACCATTTTGTTAATTCAAGCGAATGAGACAGCAGCTCGCGTAGTTATTGAATCGGCATGGGGAGCAGCATTCCATTGGATTTGCTTTGGCTGCGCAACCAAACATAACAACCACCAGGAAAGCCATGCACGTTTGGGCCGCTTCCTGCATACTTTAGAAGAGGGATCTGTTGCTCGTTGGTGGGAATTCCTGGATCGCATTAGACAAGGTGGCTGGTATGGCGGCCACACTGACCCTGTTATTGTTCAACGTGCCCTAACTTTGTTAGAAAATATCCGTTTGTGAGCAATCACAGAAGATAAGGCGTATGATAATGCAGAAATCTGATGCTCCAACACTTTCTCAGCGGTTAGATCACGAAACAGATGCTCTTGTCCGAGATACCATCAATCTGCTAGCTGAACGACATGCTGATCTTCTCGCGGTTATCCTGTATGGGTCAGTCGCCCGACATGAGGAGCGTTCACTTGACGAGCCTGATCCAAGTGATGTTGATCTGCTTGCTATCCTTGACAGCGACGATCCGCATGTTGCGCTGGATCAGGGAGAGGCGCTGTCTCATACACTGGGTCTGGCGGAAATCCGTCACTTAAACGCGCCGCGTGAAGTGGCTGTTATGTTTGCTTCACGCACCTTGCAAGAATGGGACCAAACGTTCATTGCTAACGTAAAGCGCGATGGTATAGTTCTTTACCAACGCGGAATGCTCCCCACTGTCTTCGCAGCCTGACATCAAATTGAACAGTGTCCGTTAAGATAGACCCTACAATAGCTGCAAATCTTTTCTCCGACCCTTGACAATTTCCTGTTTATTTGATATTTTTCTAATTAGATGAATATCAAATAAACAGGAGCCATAGTATGCCACCCGAAGAATTTGACACGCTGCTCCAATTTTTCAAAGTGTTGGCCGACGAGAACCGCCTAAAGCTGCTGGGCATTCTAGCCACACGCGAATATAGCGTTGAAGAACTGGCCGCACTGTTACAACTGAAAGCGCCAACGATCTCGCACCACCTAGCGCGGCTCAAAGAGTTGGGGCTAGTGAAGATGCGTGCAGAAGGCAACACGCATTTCTACAGTCTCGATGCGGAGACGTTGCGTGCCACCAGCAAAGGGCTGCTCTCATCGGAGAAAATGGTCGAGTTAGTGCCTATGCAAGGGATGGAGGGCGATGCCTGGGAGCACAAAGTCTTGCGGGACTACTTCGAGGGACCGGTCTTGAAAGAGATTCCGGCCAATCACAAAAAACGCTCGGTTATCTTACGCTGGCTAGCAACGCTGTTCGAGCCAGGCACGCGCTACGCCGAAGCCCAAGTCAACGAGATCATCAAGCGCCACCATCCCGACGCCTCAGCCCTACGCCGCGAAATGATCGGCGAACACCTGATGCAACGCGAGCATGGGGTGTATTGGCGTGTTGTTCCTGATGAGCTGAAAGGAAGTGAGTAGCTTTTTGTGGGCTATGATGCAGCCTGCTGAGTGCCCTCAATCAGACGAATCTCGCGACGCAACAGGTCGCGAAACGCCTGGGCAGCGGGCGAAAATTGCTTGTCTTCGCGCCAAATCATGCTGAGTTGGGGGCGCATCTCCATGCCAACGATGGGGATGCGCAACAACTCGCCACTTGTTAGCTCGCGCCGCACACTCATCTCTGGAATGATCGTGGCTCCCACGCCTTTGACCGCCATCTGCTTGATTACTTCGCTGTCAGGCACGGTCAGCAGGGATGTCACTGAGTAGCCCTGATGCGAAAAAGCGTGATCTATCGCTTCCCGGTGGCCGCTACCCGATTCGCGCAAGATCAGCACGCCATCACGCAACTCCTCTGGCTTGATCGAAGACAAGACGCTCCAAGGATGATTAGGTGCAACAACCAGAATAAGCTCATCATAGGCAATTGTTTCATGGTTCAGGCCAAGAGGCAGTTCCACCGGTTCCAGCTCAACCAGACCGAAATCCAGCTTCCATTCAAAGGTATTCTCGATAATTTCACGCGATTTCAAGATCTCTAAATTAATTTTCACACAGGGATAGCGTGCCCGAAAGCTAGCGACAATCACTGGCAACAAATAAATACCCACCGTAGGATTCGCCGCTAACTTCACCTCACCCGTCTCGATATCACCCAAAGCTCCCAGTGCATCTTCCATCTCTCGTTCCAGCGCAAACATACGCCGCGCATACGTCCTGAGAACCTGTCCCGCATACGTCAGAGCGATACGCCGTCCTTGCCGCTCCACTAGCTTTTGCCCGACCTCCTGCTCTAGACTCTGCACAATCTTCGTCACTGCGGGCTGACTCAGGTAAAGCTCCTCTGAGGCTCGTGTTATATGTTCATATTCAGCAACCGTCATAAATACACGCAAGTGATACAAATTCATCCGATATTTACCTCCCAGCAATGCCTGGCATCGCTTCTCTGGCCTCTGTGCTTATCATAACTTCTATGCATACCAACAATAACCCAGGTGCATAAATTCCTACCGATCAATAGCAATTTTAAAATAGATCAACAAAATCAAGTTTTTATCTTGTAGGCTCATCAGGCATGTGGTATGGTACTTTTAAAGCCGGGCAAGGTGCCTGCACAAGATCGCCTTATTTTTCAATGCACTATCTATGACACACAGAGAAGGGGGTTTTCATGACAGACAACAAAGGGTATATTCATCCAGAGGTACTCGTAGATGCAGCCTGGGTTGAGGCTCATTTGCACGATCCCAAAGTGCGCCTGATTGAAGTTGATGTCGATACCAAATCCTATGCCGAGGCCCACATTCCTGGCGCAATTGGCTTGAACTGGATCAAGGAATTGCAGGATCAGGTTGTACGCGCACCAATCTCGCCAACGAACCTGGAAGCACTTCTCTCAAAATCTGGCGTAAGCAACGACACCACTGTCGTACTCTACGGCGATAATAACAACTGGTTCGCCGCCTGGGCGCTGTGGATTTTGAAGTACTATGGGCACGCCGATGTACGCTTGCTGGATGGTGGCCGCGTGAAGTGGCTGGCCGACAAACGCGAGATCACCAGCGAGGTGCCATCCTACGCACACACCACCTACAAGACCAGCGCGGGCAACGAGAGTATCCGTGCCTATCGCGATCAGGTTCTCAGCAAGCTGGGCCACGCCTCCGCCACACTGGTCGATGTACGCTCCCCCGGCGAGTACAGCGGTGAACTGCTGGCCCCGGCCAACCTGCCGCAAGAGGGTGCTCAGCGCGGCGGCCATATCCCAGGTGCGGCCAATATCCCCTGGAGTTCCGCAGTACGCGAAGATGGCACGTTCAAGAGCGCAAGCGAACTCACAGCGATCTACGGTGGCAAGGGCGTGACAGCAGATAAAGAGGTCATCGCTTACTGCCGCATCGGTGAGCGCAGCAGCCACACTTGGTTCGCCCTGCACTACCTGCTGGGCTATTCCAATGTGCGCAACTACGACGGCTCCTGGACCGAATGGGGCAGCCTGATCGGCGCTCCCATCGAAAAATAAGCTATGCGAGTAAAAAGAGGTGGGAATGGGAAAATCTTCGATTTTCCCATTCCCACCTCTTTTTACTCGCAT
>JBDTBU010000207.1:0-5928 GCA_039923935.1 Ktedonobacteraceae bacterium
AAGACACGCGCAAACGCGATAATCGCCGCCGCTTTCGTGCCAACCGACATAAAGGCCGTCACTGGGGCAGGCGCACCCTCGTAAACATCCGGTGTCCAGGTATGAAAGGGCACAGCCGAGACTTTGAAGGCAAATCCAACCATCAGCAGGCCCATACCCAACAAGAGCAAGGTTGAGGTTGGCTGATTGGCATTGGCCTTCACAAAAGCCATGACAGCGCCAAACTGTGTCTGACCAGTTGCACCGTAGATTAGAGCTAGTCCGTAGAGCAGGAAGGCCGAGGCAAACGAGCTGAGCAGGAAATACTTCATGCCTGCTTCTTGCGAACTGGTCCGGCGTGCGATATAGCTACACAGGATGTACAGGGCCAGTGAGAGCAGTTCGATGCCCACGAAGACCATCAAGAAGCTCTGAGCCGCCGCTAACAGCATCATGCCAACTGTGGCAAAGAGTAGCAGCGCGTAGTACTCGCCTTGGTCGCTCAGGCTTTGACGCTTGAGATAGCCGGGCGAGAGCAGCACAGTCAGAATCGCCGCGCTGATGATAATAATATACGCGTACATCGTGCCCGGATCAGAGGCGACCATGCCAGAGAAGGCCGTCAGGTGATCGCCCACCGCGTAGAGCACAATCGTTGCCGCCAGCGCACCCGCTAAGCCAAGCAAGGCCAGGAACGGCAAGCAGAGAAACTCAAAGGGAATGGATGCGCCAGGGTTTTTTTCCAAAGCCAAGCGTGCTTGTGCGCCTTGCGGCAGTACCAGGTCTGCCAGCAGCGTGATTAAGCCCATCCCTATCAGTATGAGCAGGGGCAAGATGCGCACCCAGTCACGGGCTGATGCTATAAAAGTGAATGACATAGAAACCCCCCAGAGGGTCCACACGCTCATCCCACGTTTGGAAATGAGCGTGGGAACCGCCCTATCGTGTCAAGGCGCTCCCAACAGTTTGTAGTGCATGTTGCAGCGTATTTACGACAGATGGCTCCATCACCGCTGTGAGCGGATTGGGCTGGAAACCAATATAAAAAATTAAGATGAGTAGTGGCAAGATGACCACGAATTCGCCAATCTGCAAGTCCTTGAACTGGCCTTTGCGGATCAGCGTTGCGACATGACCCTCGGTCAAGCGCGGTCCCTCCATCGCGTCCAAGAAGAGGCGAATGAGGTACCAGGCCGCAGGAACGACCACCGCCGTAGCCAACACACCCAGGACCACACTATGCTGGAAGACGCCAATCAAGGCCAGGAACTCGCCCGCAAAACTATTCAGACCGGGCAGACCCAGCGAAGAGAGAATGGCGATCAGCAGTACCGCCGCCAGCACTGGCACACGTAGGGCAAGTCCGCCAAAGTCGCTCAGCTTGCGTGTACCGGCGCGGGCCTCGATAAAGCCCACGATTAGGAAAAGCGCGGCTGTAGTGATGCCGTGGTTGACCATTTGCAGGACCGAACCCTCGACGCCCTGCACATTCAAGGCGAACATGCCCAGCATGACTATGCCCAGATGGCTGATGCTCGAATATCCCAATAGGCGCTTCATATCGGTCTGCACCAGAGCCAGCACCGCGCAATAGAGAATGCCGATTACCGCCAGCACGCTCAACAGCATCGATAGTTGCTGAAACGCGTGCGGGAAAAGCGGGATGCAGAAGCGCAGAAAGCCATAGGCTCCAGTCTTCGACATTGCCCCAGCCAGCATCGCTGTGACGGGCGCGGGCGCTTCGCTATAAGTGTCCGGCAGCCAACTATGGAAGGGCACAAACGGCACCTTGACCGCGAAAGCCGCCGCCATCGCCAGGAAGAGCCACATCTGCACATCTGGCGATATCTTGCCACTGAGTAGCGTGAAAAGGTCTAGTGTATAAGCCCCACCGTTGGCCTGTTGGTGATAGTAGCCCAACGCGATAATCCCAGCCAGCATCAGCAGGCTGCCCACAGAAGTGTATAGCACAAACTTGAACGCGGCATAGATACGGCGCGGTCCACCCCAGGAGCCGACTAGCAGGTAGGCCGGGATCAGCATCAGCTCCCAGAAAATATAGAACACGAACAGATTGGTCGAGAGAAACACGCCCAACATGCCGCACTCTAAGAGCAGCATAAAGGCCATATACTGCTTGAGCCGTTGTTCGATGCGGAACGAGGCCGCAATACACACAGCAGTCAGCAGCGAGGCCAACGCGACCAGTAGTAGGCTAATGCCATCTACACCTAGACTATAGCTGAGCGTGAAATTACTCGTCGCGACAATCGGAACAGTCTCATTAAAGTTCAGGAAGGTGTTGCTAGGTATTGCGCCGATGATCGAACTGCTAGCAGCCAGATTAAACTGTGAATAGACCAGAATCAAGCCTAGCACGAAAAGCAGATCGAGTAGAGCCGCACCCAGGGCCGTCCAACGGATCACGTCCTTGTAGCGGTCAGGTACGAGCAGTACAGCGATTCCGCCCAGTACGGGCAGAAACACAATTGTTGAAAGCAAAGGAAACATTCGTTTTCTACCCCCTCATCGCAGCGTAATAAATGACCAGCAGTACAACGCCGAAGAGAATTGCCAACGCATAGTTGCGCATATAGCCCGTTTGTAGGCGGCGCAGAACCCCGCTCGAACCGCGTGTCAGCCACGCTACGCCACGGCTACCACCGTCGAGCAGATCGCCCTCAAAGAGCGTCGTCGCGGTCCGTCCAAGCCACTTCAACGGGTTGATAATCGCAGCAATGCACAACTCATCGATGTAGTATTTATGCAGCACAAGCTGGTAGAGCGGGTTAGTACTCTCTTTGTACTGGAAGCCGCGTCTATACAACAGCCACGCGCCTCCGATACCCAGCAGAGCCACACCCAGGCTCAGGCCAGTCGAGAGCCATGTCATGCCCAGGCTGAGCGAGACTTCGTGCACAGGCGTGCCAGTCCAGGCTGCATTGGTGAAGATTGGGTTCAGGAAGTTTGCCAGTGGTTGCCAAGTCGCCCGACCAAAGAGCGCGAACGAGCCAACCAGACCGCCGATCACTGAGAGCACCGCCAGGATAATCAACGGCACCGTCATGATCTTTGGTGACTCAAAGATAGCGTAAAACCCGCCATGCCCTGCGGGATGCACACCCTCAGTAATATCTTCCGGCTCGCCATGCGCATGAGCAAGCGGGCCACTACCGCGATATGTGCCGAAGAAGATACCGAAGACCAAACGGAACATATAGAAGGCGGTCAGGCCAGTCGTAATCAGCGCCAGTGCCCAGAGTACATAGAAGAGCGTCCCACCGCCATGCAGCGCGTTGTTCAGCAGCGAGCCGATGATCTCATCTTTGCTCCAGAAGCCTGCCAGAGGAAAGATTCCGCTGATAGCTAGGGACGCGATCAAGAAGGTAACAAAGGTGATTTTCAAGCGATGGCGCAGGCCACCCATTTGGCGCATATCCTGCTCGCCACCTAGCGCGTGGATCACCGAGCCAGCACCTAGGAAGAGCAGCGCCTTGAAATACGCGTGCGTGGTCAGGTGGAAGACGCCCGCGCCGTAATTTTGCGCACCCTCAGCCATAAACATGTAGCCAAGCTGACTGATCGTCGAATAGGCCAGCACACGTTTAATGTCCAGTTGAAACAACGCAATAGTTGCGGCAAACAGAGCAGTCGCGCCCCCGATCACCGCTACCGTCGTCAACGCAATCGGCGAGACATTGAAGAGCGGATTGGCGCGTGCCACCAGATAGACGCCAGCCGTGACCATCGTCGCGGCATGGATCAGTGCACTCACCGGCGTCGGGCCTTCCATCGCATCCGGCAGCCACATGTAGAGCGGCAACTGCGCGGATTTGGCCGCACACGCCACGAAGAGCAGCAGGCAAATCGCCGTTGTGATTGTCGTGGGCAGTCCGCCAACTACCACATGGTTCAAGACACCCAAGCCGGCTGAATTGTCCAGGTAGTTCAGCGTTTGGTAGTACTGGAAGATCAGGAAGATGGCAATCATCAGGCCAAAGTCGCCGATGATATTGATGACCAGAGCCTTGCGTGCAGCCGCCACAGCGGAAGGGCGTGTGAACCAGAAACCGATCAGCAAGAACGAGGCCAGACCAACCAGCGCCCAACCAATCAGCAGGAAGAGAAAATTGTCAGCACTGACCAGCAGAACCATGGCGAAAATAAAGAAGTTGAGGTAGGCAAAGAAGCGTGCAAAGCCCTCATCTTCCGCCATGTACCCGGCTGAATAGACCAGAATCAGGAAGCTTACTCCCGTCACGACCATCAGCATAGTCGCCGAAAGTGGATCGAGTAGCAGGCCGAAACTGATGTTCAGTGGGATAGCGTTGGCTAGTACGCCCGTCGCTACGGACCCGCTATTCATCCAGGTATAGAGCACCTGGTCGCTGATCCGTGCCGTGCCGGGCGGCGTTTGTAGCATAGAGAGAAAGCTGACGGCGGCACACAAAAAGGCCAGGCCCGACGCGCCCCACGCGATAGTTAGGATGGCTGAGCGCGACATCCCCTTGCCGAATAAGCCCAGAAGGACAAATCCAAGCAGCGGCAGAAGCAGCACCCATACAGAGAGATTTGTCATTGTTTAGCCTCGTAATGTATTCATTTCATCGACATTGACAGTGCTGCGTGTGCGGAAGATCGAGACAATAATAGCCAGGCCGACCACAACTTCAGCAGCGGCAACAGTCAGGACAAGAAAAACGAACATCTGCCCATCAATCGAGTTGAGATAATGTGAGAACGTGATAAAGGACAGGTTCACAGCATTGAGCATCAGTTCAATTGACATAAAAATCGTCAGTGGGTTGCGCCGTACCAGCACGCCTACTGTGCCAAGCGTAAACAGGATGGCGCTAACAATTAAATACCATGAAACGGGTATAACATGCATATCTTTCTCCGATCTATGTGAATGCGAGTTGGCTCAGTGTTGCCTGTCTCGCGTGAGAGCACGACGCCCCAGGACCATCGCGCCCAGCAGGGCCACAATAATCAACAGGCTGGTGATTTCAAAAGGAAAAGAGAAGCCGTGGAAAAGCGCCATGCCAAACGCCTCAGTATTGCCCAGTGTGTTTGCATTATGTGCTAGACCGTTGGCGCTATTGAGCGGGATGGGAGCAGCGCTGTTGACGTAGGCACCTGTGTAGAGCAGGTAGCTCAACGCGCCAACCAGCACAAAGCCCAGTGCCGCTGCAATGCCACGTTGCCAGGGCCGACTATCTGGTACAGCCACATCGCCCGTATCCTCCGAGACCAGCATCGTGACCACGAAGAGGAAGAGCACCATGATTGCGCCCGCGTAGATCAGGATTTGCACAATAGAAATAAACATTGCGCCCAATTGCAGATAGAACATCGCCAGGAAAAATAGCGTTAGGATCAGGCTTAGGGCGTTATGAATAGCATTTTTAAAAAGAATCACGCCCAGGCCGGACGCGATACTGGCTACAGCCAGTACAAAAAACGCGATAAATGTCGGAGTATCGACGGTCATCTGTTTTCCCGCTCCTTCTTATTTTGAATCGGACGCCGGTCCTGATCCTGCTCTTTACTCGTGATGAGTACGTTGCGCTCAGTCTCCATCGTGCCTAGCCCCACGGCGGCGGAACTGGCCGACGAGCCGTCAAAAACCTGCCCTTCTTGAGGTACTGGTTGCGACGCTTCGAGCGCGGGCGGTGCTGGATCGAGCCAGACATTCGCTGAGCCAACGCTGGCCTGTCCCGGTGCCTCTAATAGCTGCGCTTTGTGGTAGACCATATCTTCTGGATGGTACGAGGCCAATTTGTAGGTCTTTTCCAACGTGATCGCGCCCGTGGGGCACGCCGCTTGGCAGTAGCCACAGAAAATACAGCGCAACATATTGATATCGAAAACCTTGGCGTAGCGTTCGCCTGCTGAGACGCGATTGGCGTCGGTGTTCTCGTCGGCCTCGATATAGATCGCGTCCGC
>JBDTBU010000208.1:0-22217 GCA_039923935.1 Ktedonobacteraceae bacterium
TTTTGCGGGTATTAACGGTCATGTGTCTCTGCCTCCAATGGGTCTACATTGACTTGTTTGGAACTCATTCTGATGGACTTTCAACGTTTGCGAATCCATTATAGAATCTAGCACAGCCAAAATCAATGCAGTAGTTTTTTCACCAGGATTTCTGACCCAGTGATCGTTGCGGTTTCTTCCGGTTTCTGTGACCTAATGGTATAGTATAATGGCTGTAGCGATTTTAGTAGAAGAATAACAGGACAAATGGGAGTACGTTTCGAGAAAAGTGCGCAGATTTCGTCCGAACTGGCTCTACTCAGGGACATGTATATGCACATGTTGTTGACGCGCCTGGTGGATGAATGTGCCTGGAATACTTATCGGCAGGCGCATTTGGGCTTCGTTGCCTCTTGTTATGGGCATGAGGCTGCGCAGGTGGGTAGCGCCATGTGTATCCAGATCGGTCAGGATTTTACTCTTCCCTACTATCGCGACCTTGGCGTTGTCCTGACCATTGGGATGACGCCCTACGAAGTGTTCCGCACCTATCTTCAGTCTCGCCAGAACGCGCTTCCTCAGCCACAAGATACTGGTCTGCTTCAACACGCGCAGCAGCCTGTTTCCCATTGGGGCTATCACAAACACAATCTCGTGACCGGTCCGGCTCCCGTAGCCACGCAGATCATGCACGCGGCGGGTATCGCTTTCGCCTGCAAGCTGCGCAAATCTCCGGCGGTCACTGTCGCCTATTGCGGGGACGGTGCTACCGCCGAGCCTGATTTCCTCGAAGGACTCATCTTTGCTGCTCTGCATCAATTGCCTGCACTCTTCATCTGTGAGCAAGATACGCCTATTTCCCGGATATCCACGTTGAGCCAGCTTTCTCTCCCATCCGGCCTCACGCATCATCGCATTGACGGCTCCGATGTACTGGCTGTTCACGCTGCTATGCAAGCAGCTATCGAGCACGCACGCGCTGGTCATGGTCCCAGTTTGCTCGAAATGTGTGTTACCCGCGCCATGCCAGGTGCTCCCTTGGAACATGATCCACTCCAACGCTGCATTCACCTGCTCAAAGAGCACAACGCCTGGGACGATGCTTGGGCGAGTGAACTGGAGACGCGGTTGCGGCGTGAAGTGAAACAAGCGTTGGATGATGTGTTGGGCAAAGGGCTATAAGGGTGTGTGGATTTGGGATATAATGCAGCCAATAGGCATTTATTTCGTGATGTAAACCAATTTTCTGAATAAAGTGGAGGGCTTTTATGGGCAAGTTCCTTTTGGATTCGTTAGAAATCCAGAATTTCCGTGGTTTTCGCCACCTGCAAATTGAGAAATTGGGGCGTGTAAACTTGATTGTGGGGCAGAATAATCTTGGGAAATCAAGCCTTTTGGAAGCTTTAGAGCTTTATGCACGGCGAGGTGCTCCCAACGTAATCTGGCAATTCTTACGTGCACGCAAAGAATTACGAGAAACGACGTTCCCACGTCGAGAAGATGATATAGATGATCTATTAGAATCATTGAAGTATCTTTTTTATGGCATGGAAGAGGTTGCGGGAAATTCTCTCTCTGTTCGTATCGGCCCCATGAATATTCTTGAGGAGACAGTCACAATATCTCTTGGCTGGTTTGCCAGAGATATTGAACAGCATGATGGATTGGTGAAATGGCGGCACCTATTGCCTGAAGAGTATCTTACGACTGACAATCCTATTCCCCGCTTTCGTGTAGATTTTGGGAAACAGAAAGCTGAATACCCGTTGCAGCGAAGTTATATTACCAGAATGATTGATGCAAAGATGCAAGCAATAAATTGCATCTCTATCAAGGCAGAAGGATTAGATGATGCTCAGACGCTTTTATTGTGGGATAAGGTCACGTTAACTGATTGGGAAGATGAGGTAATCAATGCTTTGCGCCTTATTGCGCCTGGTGTGAAAGATTTGAGTTTTGTGGGATATGCTGGAGCATCAGGTAATCCTGTTCCACATATAAGAATCGAGAAAATGAATAAACCTCTACCGCTTGGCAATGTAGGCAATGGTATGTACCGCCTTCTGGGAATTGTTTTAGCAATGGTCAATGCGAAAGATGGTTTACTTCTGATTGATGAGATCGAAAGTGGCATTCATTATTCTGTGCAGCCTGAATTGTGGGCACTGATTTTCCGTTTGGCCCGGCGTTTGAATGTCCAGGTGTTTGCCACAACGCATAGCTGGGATTGTATAGAGGGTCTTCAACAAGCATCTGAGAAAGATAAGCAGGGTGAGGGCATGTTAATCCGTTTGTCTCTGAAAAAGGATGATGAGATTAAGACGACATTATTTGATGAAAGACGCATGGGAATAGCAACGCGGGAACGGATAGAGGTGCGTTAGTCGATGAAGAATCAGCTACGGCAGGCGAGCAAACCGGTGAATTGTCTACTGGTTGAAGGGTCTCATGATAAACATGTTCTTTGGAGTCTATTAGAGCATCATAAAATTCCTGAAGTATTTCGGGTGGAAGCAAAAGAAGGCATTGATATGCTTCTCGACACCCTTGAGATGGAGCTAGAGAGGAGCGGCTTAACCCGCTTAGGAATTGTTGTGGACGCAGATAGCGATATACAAAGTCGCTGGGATGCTTTGCGCAATAAACTGACACAATATGGCTATAAAACGGTGCCGTCTCAACCGAATGCTGAAGGAACAATTATCGTTGAGGAAGATTTACCAGTCGTTGGTATCTGGTTGATGCCTGAAAATACGCTGCCAGGTATGTTAGAGGACTTTTTACATTTTCTGGTACCGGCTGAAGATAGCCTCTGGCTGCTTGCTGAAGAAATTGTGCAGCAAGTTGAAGCCCAGGAGCGTCGTTTTCGCCCAACATATAGAAGCAAAGCCAAGATGTATACTTGGTTAGCTTGGCAAGAAGAACCAGGTAAGCCTCTTGGACAAGCTATCACTGCACGTTATCTTGACGCAAACGCATCACATGCTCAAAAACTGGTTGCCTGGATGCGCAATTTGTTCGAACTCACCGAAGTATCGATATAACTGGAGTTAGCACCTATGCAACAACCGAACTGGGAAGAATTCTATCAGATTACCAAAAACAATCCACCCTGGCCGCGTTTGGTCCGCGCAGTTTCCCTATTGAGGTACACTGGTGAGGCGCTGGACCTAGGTTGCGGCGGGGGCCGTGACACACGCTACCTGCTGGCGTGCGGCTTTCAGGTCACATCGGTTGATAACGAGGCCGCTTCCCTGGCCGCGTTAGCGGATCTTCCGACTGAGCATTTAGATCTAGTGCAGTCCACTTTCGAGCATTTCACGTTTGCGAGCTACGATCTAATCAATGCCCATTTCGCTTTGCCGTTTACGCATAAAGAACAGTTCTCAGCAGTCTTTGCTCGCCTCAAGGCTGCGTTGAAACCGGGTGGGATCTTTGTTGGACAGTTCTTTGGCGTCAACGATACCTGGAATACGCCAGAAACAACGATGACGTTTTTTAGCAGTGAGCAGGCTCATGCCCAACTTGCAGGTCTGGAAATTATTGAGTTTGTGGAAGAGGATCAGGACGGCACAACCGCTCGTGGTGATGCTAAGCACTGGCATGTGTATCATATCGTCGCCCGCCAGTTTTGATTGAGGAAGATCAGGTTAGACCTTGATCTTCCTCAGTACTGCTACGTTGATTGCGCAACAGAGCACGCTCCTGCTTGAGTAGCGCATCCATTACGCGTTGGCGGTGCTTGGGGAGTGTGTTGGTTGGCAGATCGTCAGGTGCGAAATAGCGGCTCTCGTCGATCTCATCATCCTCGCTGGCGTTGAGTGTACTACCCGTAACTGCACAGCGGAAAGACAATACAATCTCTTGTTTCAGTGGCTTGGAATAGACCCCGACTACCTGACCAACCTCGATTTCCAGGCCAGTCTCTTCGCGTACCTCACGACGCAGGGCTTCATCGAGGGTTTCGCCGGGATCGACAGCGCCTCCCGGTAAGCTCCACCAGTCGATATCACGACGATGTGCCAGGAGTACACGCTCCCCTTTGAAGATCAGCGCGGAGACACTGACACGAAAACAGTGGGCGCTGTCATATATCTGATTTGTCACAGTAGGTACCTTTTACAATTTATAAACCGTATACGCGGTGTCATGTAGCACCTGACGAGCGAGCATATAACCCTGCTCCTCGTCGATCTCATCGTGCTCGATCATGTCATCCAATGCCTGACCAATGATACTCCGCCCTCGCACAGCCGCAGCCCAGTGCATTTCGGGTACATGGATGCCATCTGAACTATACAGCAGTTTGCTCGCGGGCGCAATACTCAATGCTTGACGCGTGAAGGCCAGCATTTCCAGGCGCTCCACGAAGGGGATGGTATAGGAGAGATCGAGGTAAACGTGTGGGTAGACTGCGGCGAGATAGGCTCCCAGTTGGGTGTAAGGATAACTCTCGTGCAACAAAATCACGCTCATACCATCATAATCACTATTTTCCAGCACATCGCGCAATTGGAGTGGATTGCCCAGACGCATATCAGTATCCTTATCGCCGTAGCCTGTGTGAAACTGGATAGGCAATCCCTGCTCCGCTGCATGCAAAAAGGCAATATGTAGTAGATAATCGATGAGCGGTTTGTGCACGAGCCGCAGTTGACCGTTGTGAATAGCTTCGCGTGCTTCGTGAAACGAGGCCACAGCCTGATCTTTGCTCCAACGCGTGATATTCAGGCCGGTACGATAGGCCACAATGCTCTTCAATGCCACATATCCATGTTCGCGCAGGCGCAGCAGGGAATGACTGTAACGCGCCAGGAGTTCGTCGAAACTATCCGAATCGACGATGAGTTGCTGCATCAACGTTTCCAAACGTAGCATACGTGCGATTCGACAGTGTCCAAGCTGGCCCATGCGCTCTGGCGTGTAGCAGTTTTCCGGCAATGGATAGGCTTCATCCAGGATCAGCATATCGATTCTGGCCGCACGATAGAGATGCTCGATCAGCGTATCCGCCTCCAACTTGTTGCGTGCTGAGATAACCTCATCCTCGTTGTTTTTGCTCAGGCAGCCAAAAAACAGCGCCATTTGGCGCAACATCCAGAGATAATAGACGCTATTGGGTACATGTTGCTCAGCAAAAACGGGATCGCTCGCCTCGCTAAAATACCCACGAAAGCGTAATACTTCCATTTTCTGGTTGAGCAGCACAGGATGGCAGTGGTTATCCACAACCGGAATACTAGTTAAATCGAGCATAGATGCATCATCTCCCGAAAAATAGCCCTGGCCCGCCTCTGTTCACGGAAAAGGCGGTTTCCAGGTGTGCTCCTATTCTATCACCGCTCAATGTCAGACTGCCAATTGGCATGCTTGACTCTCCCTTATACTAAGGTGGAAGAGAAATATTTGGGGTAGGGAGAGCATCGATGTTAACAGAAACGTCTCCGGCTGCAAACGGCTCACAATCCTCCACGCAGGAACCAGCACGCATCACGCTGTTTGCAGCCATGCCCTGGTTGCGCAGTCTGGTGGCTCTAACACTATTCTGCGATCTGCTCGTGACACTGTTGACGATTTTGCAACTCTTTCTGCTGAGCAAGTTGCTTACACAGGTTTTTCTGCACCATCCAACGTTCTCACACGTCAGTTCCCTGCTCTGGCTACTGCTCGCCACGCTGGGAGGGCACGCCCTGCTCAGTGGCGCCAGCGAGATAGTAGCCCAGCGTGGTACTATTCGCGTGAAAGCGGTGTTGCGTCAGCGGGTGTACGCGCATCTCCTGCGGCTGGGACCAGCCTCTGTGCAAAACGAGCGGACCGGCGAACTGGCGGCAACATTGGGCGAGGGCATTGAACGTCTGGATGCCTATCTTAGCCGCTATCTGCCTCAGCTTGTGTTAAGCGTCCTTGTGCCGCTGCTCATCTTGCTCGTCGTCTTTCCGTTCGATTTGCTCAGCGCGTTGCTTCTGCTCCTGACGGCCCCAATTATCCCGCTGCTGATGATGTTGGTGGGAAGCTCGGCTGAGCGACAGACCCGCCTGCAATGGGTGGCGCTTACGCGTATGAGCGCCCATTTCCTGGATGTCGTGCAGGGCTTGCCAACGCTCAAGCTGTTCGGACGCGGCCAGGCGGAACAGGAGCGTGTGGCACGTATCAGCGACGCTTTTCGCGAGAAGACCATGAGCACGCTACGCCTAGCCTTTCTCTCTGGAGCAGTGCTGGATTTTATGGTGGCTATGGCGATTGGTCTGGTCGCGGTCATGCTGGGCGTGCGTTTGCTTGCACATGGCATCGCCTTGCAAGATGCGCTCTTTGTGCTGCTGCTGGCTCCCGAATTCTACCGTCCATTGCGCGAGCTTGGCGCGGCCCGTCATACTGGCCTAGAGGGCAAAGCCTCAGCCGCACGCCTCGTCGAAATTCTCAATCAGCCGCTTCTTGTGCAGGATGTACCGTTTGCAACCCAAATCCCCTCTGGCTCCTTGGAAATCGCGTTTCATAGCGTCGAGTATACCTATCCCGATAACACGCAGGCAACATTACGCGATATCGAACTGACCCTGCCCGCGTGCACCTGTACCGCGCTGGTCGGACGTAGTGGCGCTGGCAAGAGCACCCTGGCGCGTCTGCTGCTGCGTCACATGGAGTGTGGCCAGGGAGAGATTACCGTCAATGGCCTGCCCATCACTGCATTGCCCATAGAAGTGTGGCGGCAATATGTGGCGCTGGTTCCGCAACGTCCCTATCTCTTCTATGACACTATTCTGGCAAACATTCGTCTGGCGCGTCCTTCCGCTAGTGAGAATGAGATTATCCAAGCTGCGGAACTCGCGGGCGCACTAGCGTTTATTCAACGCCTGCCAGAAGGTTTCGCAACCTTGGTTGGTGAACAGGGGACGCGGTTGAGCGCTGGTCAGGCACAGCGCATCGCCATCGCACGTGCCTTTCTTAAGGATGCGCCACTGCTCATCCTGGATGAACCCACTTCCAGCCTGGACCCAGAGAGTGAGCAGGCGGTGCGTTTGGCGCTCGCACGTTTGGCGCAGGGACGCACAGTGCTACTCATCGCGCATCGCCTGAATACACTGGCCGCCGCTAGCCGCGTAGTTGTACTGGAGGAGGGGCAGCTTGTTGAGGTTGGTTCGCCGAATGCGTGGTTGCGACGCGAGCGTGTCCAGGTCCGGCCTAGCCAACGGGGCGAGGAGATACGCCTATGAACATCCTGCTGCGTTTGCTCAAAGAACAGGTGTCGCTCGTCCGGCTGGAATTGCTGGTCATCGTGCTCGGCTGTATTATGGTGGCGAGTAATATGGCTCTGTTGAGCGTGGCGGCGTATCTGGTGGTTGCCGCATCGGTTGCCTCGCTGTTGATACTGCTCAGTGTGCCGATCTTTCTGGTACGTTTGGTGGCTGTGGTGCGCCCATTAGCCCGTTACGGGGAGCGTTGTCACTCGCATGATCTGACCTTTCGCCTACTCGCTCGGTTGCGTACACGCGTCTATGCTTGCTTGGAACCGCTCGCACCAGCCCTGCTGCTGAACTATCGCAGCGGCGATCTGCTCTCGCGTCTCGTTGCTGATGTGGATGAGCTACAGACTATCTACCTACGCATTATCTCGCCGCTTGTGGTTGCAGGAATAATTGCCTTCTTGCTGTTTGCTGTGCTCGCGTGCTTTAGCTCCCTACTGGCCTGGGTTGCTCTGACTGCACTGGGGCTGGCTGGACTTGCGGTGCCTCTGCTGAGTTGGTGGCTGGCACGCGGTTTAGGCACAGATCGGTTGGCAGTGCGTGCGGAACAGCAAGCGACACTAGTAGATGGTATACAGGGTATGCAGGATTTGCTCGTATATGGTCAGTTTCAGGTGTATCTCCAGAAAATTGCCACGCATGATCGTCGTTTGGGTGTGCTTCAGATGCGCATGGCGAGGATTAGCGGTCTGCAAGAGACGCTCAACGCTCTCCTAAAGCATGGGACGCTGTGGTGTATGCTGGTGCTGGCGCTGCCTCTGGTAACAAGCGGGAAGCTCGATAGCATTTATGTGGGTTGCTTGGCACTCCTGATTCTGGCGAGCTTCGAGGTGGTTCAGCCTCTAGGGCAGGCGTGCCAGTTCCTCAGCCACGCTTTAGCGGCTGGCCGCCGCCTTTTCGCTTTGCTGGATACCGCGCCTGCGGTCACAGAGCCGCCAGTGCCTATTATACTGCCAGTGCCCGCTCCTGGTGTTGGCTACACCCTGGCCTTTGAGGGAGTCAGTTTCGCGTACAATGCAGCCGAACCTGCTGTGCTCGCTGAGATCAGTTTACGTCTGCGACCAGGCAGCCGCGTGGCGCTGGTGGGAACGAGCGGTGCTGGTAAAAGCACGCTGTTGCGGTTGGTCTCGCGCACCTGGGACCCCACGGCTGGGCGCATTACGCTCAATGGTGAGGATATTCGTTGTTACGCGCTGAACGACTTGCGGGCCTTGCTGGGAGTGGTGACGCAGGACACCTATCTCTTCAACACTACGCTGCGTAACAATCTGCTCTTGGCGCGTTCCGGCACCAGCGACGAGCAGATCATGCAGGTCTTAGAGCAGGCCCAACTTGGCGAGTTTGTGCGCCAACTTCCCACTGGTATGGACACCTGGCTGGGCGAGCAAGGACTGCGGCTCTCCGGCGGTGAACGGCAGCGTCTGGCAATTGCTCGTGCTCTGCTCAAAGACGCGCCTATCCTACTGTTAGACGAAGTGACGGCCAATCTCGATCCACAGACTGAACGAGATGTATTGGCGGCGTTGCACGAGCTGGCACGAGGCCGCACGACTCTGCTGATTACCCATCGGCTGGTTACTATGGAGCAGATGGATGAGATCATCGTGCTGGAAGAGGGAGCCATACAGGAACAAGGCACCCACGCACAGTTATTGGCTCGCCAGGGACGTTACGCGCAATTATTTACCGCCCAACAGTCCGTCCTCACGTTTCCAGACGGACAAGGCAACGAGGAGTAGCATATATGGACGTATCAACCGTTTTATCGCGTATCCATTTTGCCTTTACTATTGGTTTTCACTATCTTTTCCCGCAGCTAACCATGGGTCTAGCTCTTTTTCTGATGATCCTTAAAATACTCTATATGCATAAAAAAGATGAAAAATACGCAATTGCCTTGCGTTTCTGGGGAAAAATCTTTGCCGTGACCTTTATTATGGGCGTAGTCACAGGTATCCCCATGGAATTTCAGTTTGGCACCAACTGGTCGCGTTTCTCCATCTATGCGGGCAATCTGATCGCACCAATGCTTGCTATGGAAGGGGCCTTTGCGTTTTTCCTGGAATCGGCCTTTCTGGGTATTTTCCTTTTTGGCGAACAGACCTTTGGGCAGAAGCTCCATTTGATTGCCACTATCATGCTCTGGCTGGGCACTTGGTCTTCCGGCTACTTCGTTGTAGCAGCGAATGCCTGGATGCAGCATCCCGTTGGTTACACTGTGCACAATTCATCGCTTCAACTCAGAGATTTATGGGCTTTGTTGTTTAATCCCTGGCTTTTTGCGCAATACACTCATACCATGAGCGGGGCTGTCGTGACCGCAGCCTTTTTCA
This sequence comes from Ktedonobacteraceae bacterium, assembly GCA_039923935.1. Classification (GTDB taxonomy): domain Bacteria; phylum Chloroflexota; class Ktedonobacteria; order Ktedonobacterales; family Ktedonobacteraceae; genus Paraktedonobacter. Next base: position 9,554 of record JBDTBU010000208.1, read on the forward strand.
TGGCTGGTCTTGGCGCGTACTACCTGCTGGCTGGGCAACAGATTGAGTACGGGCGCATCTTTGTGACGTTGGGTGTGATCGTCGGCTTCACCGCCAGCGCCTTCCAGCTTTGGCCGAGCGGCGATCTCTCCGGGAGCCAAGTCGCTCGTTACCAGCCCGCCACCCTGGCCGCTATGGAGGGTTTGTTCAACACCGAAGCGGGTGCGGGTATTGTGATTCTGGGCCAGCCAGATGTGGCCAATAGCAAACTCGACAATCCCCTGATTGTGCCCAATGCACTCAGCATCTTAACCTATCGGCGCTGGAGTGCGACGGTTGAAGGACTCAATGCTTTTCCGCCTGATCAGCGCCCTGATTCGATCTCGGCGCTCTACTACGCCTATCACATTATGGTCGGCCTAGGCACTTTTTTCCTGGGTATTATGGCTCTGGCGTTACTGCTTTTCTGGCGCAAACGGCAGCTTTTTGAGAGGCGTTGGATGCTCTGGATTTTGATGTTAGCCACACCGTTTCCGTTTATCGCCAACACGGCGGGCTGGTTTACAGCAGAATTGGGACGACAGCCCTGGGTGGTCTTTGGCATGATGCGCACCAACACTGGCTCGTCGCTCGTGGTTTCGTCGGGCAATGTGATCTTCACGCTGCTTGGTTTTCTGGGGAGCTACCTGCTGCTTGGGCTGCTCTATGTGCTATTGATTGTCCACGAAGGCTTGCGTGGTCCTGCCCCACAGTTACTAGGGCAGGAAGAAGATCATAGTTTGCTGGGATATTAGGAGAAGAAAGCGATGCAAACCATCTGGTTTATTCTGGTTGCGTTTATGTTGAGTATGTATGTCCTGCTGGATGGCTTTGATTTGGGGGCGGGCATTATCCACCTAGTGGCAGCTCGCACGAACGAAGAGCGCCGACTCATCCTGCGTGCTATCGGGCCAGTCTGGGATGGCAACGAAGTTTGGCTGATCGCGGCGGCTGGCACGCTTTTCTTCGCTTTTCCCATTCTCTACGCCACCAGTTTTAGTGGCTTCTACCTACCACTCATGATGGTGCTCTGGCTGCTCATTGTACGCGGAATCGCAATTGAAATGCGTTCGCACTTTCCGCACGCACTGTGGGGAGCCTTCTGGGATGCAGCCTTTTTTCTTGGGAGTATGCTACTGGCTCTTTTCTTTGGTGCGGCTCTGGGAAACGTCATTCGCGGCGTGCCTCTCGATGCGACTGGAAACTTTTTTGAGCCGCTGTGGACCGATTTTAGCCCATTTAGTGCCCATCCAGGCATTCTCGACTGGTATACTGTACTGATCGGACTCATGGCGCTGGCTACGCTAACTCTGCATGGGGCGAACTATATCATCGTCAAAACGCAGGGGCCTCTCTATGAGCGAACGGGTCAACTCGCCACTGTTGCTTGGTGGGCCACGCTCGTGCTGACTATCCTCAGTTCGCTGGCTACGTATATTGTGCAGCCGCACATTCGTGCGGGCTTTGTGGCGCGTCCCTGGGGTGTGATCTTCCCACTGCTGGCTCTGGCCGGGTTAGTGGGTACACGCTATTGGAACAGCAAACGTCAGGATCTTTTGGCCTTCTGCGCATCCGGTGCGTTTATCCTTGGCCTGCTTATTAGCACCGCCTTTGGCCTGTATCCAACTGTGCTCCCGGCGGTCAATCCCGCGTACAGCTTAACGATTTCCAACACCTCAGCCTCGCCGTACAGCCTGAGCGTGGGCCTGCTCTGGTGGACCATCGGTATCCTGTTGGCGGTCATCTACTTTGTGTTTACCTATCGGCTTTTCCGGGGCAAGGTTAGCATGTCTGATCTACATGAACACTAACGCGAACTCGCATGTATCCGTTAATCGAGCGCGTGTGCCACGATCTTTACCTATTGTATCACTGCTTGTTTGTTGCATTCAATGAAAGGCACTGGTACACTATGGTATATCCACATATGCAATGAAATAATGTCGAAGGGAATAGATGTTTGAAACGTTGTTAGCGAACAGACTCTACGATCTGGTGCCTGTTGGGCAAACTATCGCTGCCTGCTTGTTGCGTGGAGCAAGTTTGGAGCGGCTGAAAAGGAATACTATAAAATGCTCGATTTGTTTGAAAATTCCCTCTTTTACGAGTGGGTAGCGGAAACGGTGAGTAAAAAAATCGCCTGCTATTGGAGGAAGCGAACCAACGCGCACTCACACAATTCCGGGAGACTGTGGTAGCTGTGGTGAGGAATCGTTTCCCCAAGCTGGTGCGGGCTACTCAGAAGCTGGTTCAGTGGTCACAGGAGACGGAGCAATTGCAACGATTACTGATTGATCTGAGCATCACGCAAACGGTGGCTGAGGCTGAACATTATCTGCTGCACTTTGTTGATGAGGAGGCGAACTAACCCATCCCCAAACATTCAATACTATGCTCTACTTGAGCAGAAAGTTTTGCACATACGGCATATTCAGGAGCACCTACACATGATTCGTGGTCCCAATTAACTCACTTATCTCCAGCAAAACAGGCTTGCCAGTGCGTGTAAGTCTCACCTCACTCTGCCAGCTTGGGCTGGTCTCTTTTGTTGTACCCGTGGACCACCACACTCTCTGAACTTTTCCGCGTCCCCTTCGTGGTTTCTAAACGTTCAGAGAGGATTGTTTTTGCATGTTTTCGCGCTTTATCTCCACGCGTCTCACACGCGCTGGCTCGTTGTCTCGTTCTCTGCTGCTGTGTATGGGGCTGGTGGATGAATTGATCGCTGGTATACCTGTGGTAGCCCTGCCTCTGTTGCGTGATCGTTTGGGCTTGAGTTATACCCAAGTTGGGCTGCTCTTCACTGCCGCCGCGCTCTCCAGCATGCTACTGGAACCGTTGATTAACCTGTTCAGTGACCGCAGTTCCAAAAAGCCATGGATTCTCTGTGGTTTGCTGATCCTGAGTATCACAGAAATTATCGCAGGCAACACGAGCAGCTATCTATTGCTGATGCTCGCTTTTATTGTCTCCTCGCCTGCGGGGAAAGCGGCTATAAGTCTTTCACAAGCCGCGCTGATCGATGCCACGCCTGGTAAAGAATCTCAGACTATGACACGCTGGACATTGTTGAGCGGCATTGGCGACTTTCTCGCGCAACTCGTTGTGATTGTATTTGTCGCGCTGCATTTGGGTTGGACCGAACTATGCTGGCTGGCAACTGTCTGCTGGCTCGGTGCGGCTTTGTTACTTACGCCGTTGCGTTTCCCTGTACGCGCCGTTGCTGCGAAATCGGATAATAGTGCGACAGAGATAAGCCTTTGGGCGAGTCTGCGTGAGGCGTTGCACGATCCGCTACTATTGCGCTGGGCGGCACTCTCCCTTATCCCAACCATGCTGGACGAAGTGTTCCTGGGTTTTGTCTCGCTCTATCTACGCGATGTTTTGTATCTCAGTGTGGCGGGCATCGCGCTGATCCTGACGCTACAAATGCTCGCCTCGTTTGTGGGCCTCTTTCTGCTGGATCGACTGCTAAAAGGGCGTGGCCTGAATGCAGTGCGCCTGCTCACTTGGCTGGCTCTGGGCACACTTGTTGGTGTGCTGGGATTGCTGTTCGCGCACGCACTGTGGTTGGTAATCGTCTCGTTGGTGGTCATCAGTTGTAGCTGCGCGGGCTGGTATCCTCTGGCTAAGGCAGAAGCATATGCTCGCAGGCCAGCCAGTTCCGGCGTTGTGCGCACCGTAATTAGCTTGGGAGCACCGTTTGAAATGGCTCTGCCTGGCGCGATTGGCCTGATCTCCGCCAGTTTTGGCGTACTGGTTGGTTTGGGCGTGCTGGGACTCGCGCCATTGCTCATGTTAGTACTTTTGCCCTATCGTCGGGCACGTTCAAACTGAAGGAGGCTCTGAGCAAAAGGGAATGTGCTTGCAAGCGCGGTTCCTTCTTGCTTAGAGCCTCTCTGAGGTTAAGAAAAGGGAACAGCAAACGAGAAAAAATCACCATATTGTAACCTGATATCCGTTTGCTTGGTTCCCTTGGAACTGTTATGCTACCTCTGCCGTTTTATATCTTATCATACTCAGGTTGCGCTCTTGTTTAGAAAGGGCCAACCCCATTTTATGGAGGCAACGATGCCAGTCGTAGAATTTGCTCTTGATTCCCATGCTCAGCAACGTATCCAGGTTCACATTCCCATCGAACCGACAGCAGTCACCGTCATGTTGAATCGCAGTGTGCTCGGTTTCCTGGCGACATCCGCTGAACAGAAAACGGGCAAATATTTTGTTCTGCCAGATCGCTCACAACTCTATGTCCGTTTCGAAGGCCAACGTGTTCAAGCGTTTCGCAATAACCGTCTCTTAGCCCCGCTGGATGCTGAGGAAGCAGCCTTTGATGGCACGCCAGCAGCCAAGGCACGGGCGCAAGATAAAAAAGGTGTGGGCCTGCTCGCACGTCTTATCAAGGGACCGAACCGAGAATAAACAAGCCCTATACACAGAAGCAAGCGGTTACTGAACAGTTCAGTAACTGCTTGCTTCTGTGTATACAGTCGCGATTACCTAAAGATGCTGCTGGCGGCAAAGGTAGAGAGAGTCGTATAATCAAGGATAGAAAAGCTGTTCGCAAGATATTTGAGCTAGTAGGGGCGTGTTGCCCTTGCGCTTAAAACAGGAGAGAGAACACCCTATGCCCAACACAGCCTCACAGATCGCCGATCTACTTGAACGCATTGCCCGCGACGCTATGGCTCAGTTAGAGAATATCACGCCCGACGATTTGAACCACACTCTGGCCTTGCCGGAGAGCAACACACTATTCGCTTTGGCTACCCATCTCGTTAGCTCAGGCGAATACTGGACGCTGGTTCGGGTGGGCAAACGCGAGATTGCGCGTGATCGTTCTGCGGATTTTTATGCGGCTGGCTGTGTAGATGATTTGTTGGCGCGTTACAAACGCTGGATTCAAAGTGTGCACGAACTGCTGGACACGTTTCCAGATGAGCGTTTGAACGAGCCGATTGAGCCGATGGTTAGCCACAGTGCAATCAAGAGCAGTACATACAATATCCGTGAAGCCCTGTTGCACGCCGTTGAGCATAGTGCACTGCATCTGGGACATATCCAGCTCACGCGCCAGTTTTTAGGTTACGCACCTCCTGCTGACTGGAAGGATTGAGAGATGTTGGTCGCCTATGGCCCCACGGGACAACCCGTTGTTGCGGAAGAGACGCCGCTGGAACAGTTGCTCAGTTGGTCACGCGAGCAGCAGTTGTACTGTCCCGACTGTCGCGGCATCGTGCATGTGCGCGGTGGACCGGGCAAGCGTATGCAGTTGCACTTTGCGCACCAACGCGGGGAATGTGCCTGGGGCAACGAAGGCGAATCGGTACGCCACATGCGTGGCAAGCTCGTTCTGGCACAATGGTTGCGTACACAATTTCCCCAGAGCACTGTGACGCTCGAAGAACGTTTGCCTGGCCCCAACCGGATCGCCGATATCTTGCTGCTCCACGCCGATGGTCAGCGTCAGGCGGTGGAATTTCAGTGTGCGCCGCTCGAACTGAGCGAGTGGCAGATGCGCCACGCTGCCTATCGCGCTGCTTCTATCGTCGATACTTGGATTATTGGCAACAATCGTCTGGAGAAGCAAGAAGCTTTTATCGAGGCGATCCTCTCATTTTCTCGTGAAATCGTCTTCCTCGATCCTTTGCTCACTCCTGCACGCACCTGGCTGCGCTGGCCCACGACTCGTGAGACTGTGCGTGCGTGGCAGAACGGCGTGCAACAGCCACCGGCGTTGAGTGGTTGGGTTGGTCGGCTGGGTTTTGGGGCGACCATCGTGGACGATCTGGAGCAGTTGCACCTCGATGTGCGTGGCATAGTGAGCCATCCCCAGCGTACCGCCCTGAACACTAGTCAGCAACTTCTCCAAAAGATGGAGCATGCCTCTGCACCTGATCTCGCTTTGTTTCGTGCCTATCTCGCTGCACACCTGGATGATGCGACGATCTCTACGGTCATGTTGCCTTTGTTGCGTGCCTATATGCGTGATCCCGATCTACTGCGCCGCTACAACTATGGGCGTGGCCAGTGGGAACAGCCCGTTACACCTGCCGATCAGCAACGAATTGATCGCGCACGCGCTTGGCTGTATGAACTGGCCCAACAAGATTTTGCGTCTGAACGTTTGCGCGAATTGGTACATGTTATCCCGCTGGTCGGCCCCTACGCTACCCTAGCTAGCTATCTGGAAATGCTGCTCGCCCTGACCTAATTTTTGTTTTCCTGAAACCACACGTTTCGTTTAGCCGTGTTTGTAGAGGTACTGTATAAATTGATAGAGGAGTGTGTGAATAGAGAGCACGGCTCCTACCCACTGTGGCCGTAGCTCAAAATTGGAAAGAAGGTCAGGATGAGAAATTTTACCAGAGGTTTACTGGTAGGTGTAGGCGTAGGCTTTTTATTTGCGCCACTGACGGGTGAGCAACTGCGTCGTTTACTGAGCGAGCGTTTCAACGAGTTTCGAGACTCCCTGCCAGAAGATTCGTCGTTGCATCACTACGCCCACCAGTTGAGTGACCGTGTTGAGCATACCAAGGAAAATGTACGAGGCTATGCTCAGCAGACAGTCTCGAAGGCTATAGATACCGGCTCTACGTTGGGGAACAAAGCCATGCATAGTGGCCAGGATATGGCTCACAAGGCTATGGAGACTGGGCAGGACTTGGCAAACAAAGCCAGACAAACTGCCCCAGATATGGCTCACAAAGCTATGCAGACCGGGCAGGATATGGCTCACAAGGCCGTGCAGACCAGCCAGGATATGGCGCAAAAAGCCAAACAGACTGGTCAGGACATGGCACAAAAAGCCAAACAGACCGCTAATGCTGGGCCGTCTGATAATGCGCCAAGACGGATTATCGCGGACTCGGATACGCCCAGTGAGAGAGCCGAATAATACTCATGAGGTAGCTACTCGGATGAATCCCATCCACCCCGGAGCTTCACGGCTCTACACACAGGGAACCAGGGAGCTTGTCTCCCTGGTTCCCTGTGTGTAGAGCCGTGAGCGAGCCGCATCCGGGAGATGAAGCAAGCATCCTCCGGTTCCAGGAATGGGCTGTGGCTAATACTTGTAAAAATGGTGCAGAGCCTCTTCCTCTGGCGTTTTGTCCTGAAAAAATGCGCTCTCGCAGCGTCGCACCGCGCTATACGAGGTAGCCAATAGTGGACCCAGAGCCTCAGTGAGCACGCTATCTCGTTCCAACTCGTCCAGGGCTTCGTCTAGCGTGGTGGGGAGGCGACGGATGCCTCGGTGTGCACGTTCTTCGTCGCTGTAGTTGCCTGGATCAATCTCCTGTGGCTCGCCTGGATCGATCTGGTTGCGTATACCATCCAGTCCAGCCGCGATCAGTCCGCCAATAGCTAGGTAAGGATTGCCGCTATGGTCAGCGCATTTGAGTTCCAGATTGGCCGATGTCGCCTCGTGTCCCCACATGCCGGAGGGCACGCGTACCGCACCTTCGCGATTATCAAAGCCCCAAGCATCATAGGCCGAACTCCAATGGTGTGGCAGTAAGCGACGATACGAATTTGGGCTAGCACAGGTCAAGGCCACCAGACCACGAATATGGCGCAGCACACCGCCGATGAAATACTTGCCAGTCGCGCTCAAATTGCCGCGTTCGCCAGCCGTGTAAAAGAGGTTTTTGCCGGGATGTGCGTTGTCCACGTTGTCCCACAGGCTGAAATGAATATGTGCGCCGCTGCCAGCTTGGTCCAGCCACGGCTTGGGTGCGAAGGTTGCGAACAGATCAAACTTACGGGCCACGCCGCGCACCGTTTCCCGGACCAGACAGACGTTATCGGCGGCACGTAAGGCGTTGGCGTGGCGGATCGATAATTCCTGCTGCGAGGGACCAAGTTCCGTGTGGAACAGATCAATGGCAACGCCCTGGTTCTCCAGCGCCTCTAGCATCGAGTCGATCACCTCCGCTTGGTCATCCAGACCAATACTGCTATAGCAGAGGCTACGATCAGCGGGCACATACGCGCCGTTGACGTGTCGCGCTAGGTAGAATTCGTGCTCAACTGCGGCCTCGGCACGCATTCCTTGCGCGGCCAACTGTGCGACCATGCGTTTGAGAAACGAGCGCGGACAGGCTTCCCAGGGCTGCCCATCCAGGCGCAGCATATCACACATCATGCTGCCCACGTTGGGAGCGTAAGGCAGGATCGCGAAGGTATTAGGGTCCGGGACCAGACGAAACTCCCCAATTGGCCCCATGCCTTCAACCGAAGCCAGTGACTCGACGCCAGTAAATGCCTGCATTGCTAGTGTTTGCCCGATACCTTCGCGTATACGCGAGGCGAGCCTACTGGCGTGGGTGGCCTTGCCGCGAATGATCCCGCCATTATCGCAATACAAAAAGCGTACCAAGCGTAGCTCATTCTCCTGAGCCAATTTAACAACATCTTGTGCGTTCATACGCTAACTATTGCCTTTCTATGCAATGTTTGCTTAAACAAGCACCTCAGCCAGTTCGAGCACGCGCTTTTCATGGGGCCAGGTTTTCAGCGCCAACTTCCAGTTTGCGAGCACTTCTTGCCGCCGCCTTTCGCTCCCAATGGCTTGTGCGCCCTGGATACCCAGTGTAGAATAGCTGATAAATTCTTCCAAATCTCCATCCATCTGCAACTCCTCCGCACATATGTCGTGTCTTGATTCACTCGTACGCACATCTCTTTACCAATGGCATCATAATATCACCTATGAAGTATAACATATCGCATAAGTAGAGAGGAAACAGCAAAAAAACGGCAATCTCTAGGCATCACTGCTGCATTTTTATTGCTACACATCTCTATTGAAAAAATCTTTCCAAAACTATACAATGGTTTTATGAGACTCTTATTATTTCAGCTTCAGATAAGGCTGCCATTTTGATGAAAAGGGTTGATAAGAGATCGGAGTAGAGACAATGGACACCAACCAGCAAAATACCAGTTTCACATCGAAACAAACTAATGGGTTAATGACCATTGAATCCTTACCAGAAGGACTTCTGGATCAACTTATCAAAGAACTGGATACAGAGGATGTGGCGGCAATCATGTTGCATGGAAGTTATGCTCGTGGAGAGGCTACGCCCTATAGCGATATCGATCTAGTACGGATTGTACAAGAAGCATCCTCGCTTCCTCGGCAAAAACAATATAGTTGGCGTGAAGGGTATCTTATCAGCCTTTCCAGCAGGCCAATTTCGACTTATCAACAATGGTTTACAATACCTGAAGAAGCTATTTTTCGAGTGAGAGGTGTACAAGAGGCTCTTATTCTCCTAGATAAAGATGGAACGTTCCCCGCGTTTCAACAAGAAGCACAAGCCTTTCGTTGGGAACCACTGCAAAAAGCTGCTGATGAGTATATTAGCCAACTACTCCTAGCACAAACAGAAATCGTTCTTCATGCTTTTCGGGCTAAATTACGCAACGATAACATTGCACTTGCGGATATGGTCATGGAACTCTTCTCAGCATCTACAGATGCTATAGCTGTGCAGCGTGGCATTATGGTTAGAAGTGGCAACACATACTATCACCAAGCACAAGAAGCTGCTGGCAAAAATTCGCTCTGGACACGCTATCATCTTTGCGCGGCTGGCATAAACCCACAACCTCCATTTACCCTTACTATTGAAGACAGAAGTGTTGCGGCTCTCCGTTTATATCAGGAGACATTTCGACTTTTGCAACCTGTTTTACGTTCCGAGCACAGAGTTACAATTGAGCCTCTTATAGAGATGATTGAACATGTGTTAGCGAATGAAAAGACTCTTTAATTGTTTGACTAGCTGCTCGTAAGGCCATATTTTTTGCATTTGTTGGAATAAACTGAGGGATTCTTGTAAGCGTTTTTTACTTCCAAGCGAATAAGAAGCACTTACCGCTTGTTCTAAATAAATGCACGCTTGTTCCATATATTCTAGTGTTATAAATGTTTCAATCTGGTAATTTAGCAATTCAATACGAACCCTCTCTGGAAGCTGTATTTTGGGTTGGAGGCCATCTATTTTGGCAAACACTTTTTCTGCCTCGTGAGGTTGGCCGAGTTCAAGGTAATTGAGCCCCTCAAAAAAGACAAGCGTAGAGTATCTGCAAATTGTACCGAGAAAACTTGGCTCATACTCAGGATGTTCTGGCAAATGTTCATAAGCCAAACCCATAAAGCGGAGTGCCTCTTGTTGCTGTTTCAATTGGGCATATGCTCCTGAGACGCCAGCATAAATACATGCCTGTAAAAGAGGAGATACTTCGTTTAAATAGGGAAGAGTTTGTTGGTAAATTTGAAGAACCGTATCAGGACGCTCAAGGTAATCAAAAGTAATAGATAACTGTCTCATTGCTGCAATCTGAAGATTACGGTCTGTCGCCAACTTCCCGTAAAGCAATGCTTGTTCACTATGGTGATGACGCGCTTGGAGATCATTGCGATGCCCTGCAAGTGAGGCTGCAAGTAAATAACCCTGTGATGTAATACTGGCTGCTTCCCGCTGCTGCTCGAAAGAAAGCTTTGCGATAGTTTCAACACGGGGAAGATAGGCCCAGAGGACATGTTCTGCTGTTTTGAGTTCGTTGCCTTCGCTCAGGTGGCGGCACGTTTCTGTTATTTCGGCAAAGTGCTTTAACGTTCCTGGTTCAGTCTGATTGAAGTCGATTTCCTGTAAAGGCTTATCGTAGATATTATATTGATACTGATGAACCATAATGAGGGAAGAAATACTCCTTTTATCAACACTCTCTGTTAAGCTCACCAAACTGTTTGGCTGTTGTTCTTGCGTTTGGTGGGTATCCATTTGGTGCACAGATTCCAAAATATCATCCATCAAACCCAATTCAGCGGCAGTGCGCTGGAAAAGCTGGCAGAGCCGCTTTTGGTAAAAAAGGCTGGGAACATAGACACCTATTTCCCATTTGCTGACCATATCGGTGGTCACTCCGCCTTTACCTGCGTCATCCTCTGACTCATCTTCCAGATCTTTATACACCACATCATTTAAACGTCGCGCCATTTCACTCTGGGACCAGCCACGCAAACGGCGTTCCTGGCGCAAGGTGGCATTAGGCTTATGCACATTTCCCAGTTTCATGACGATACCTCCCGTTACACAAAAACCTCTATCACGCTTTTTTCTATTGTATGCCAAAGACACCCATTTTTACAAGACATTGTGTTGGCAAAATGCGATGAATTCACTGTGCGTCATCGATGAACATAAGCAACGCTCAAGAGGTTACTATTGCAGTAATGCTGATTGTACTTTTACAAACGATGAGAGAGTACACTTTCGTGAGGTTGCTCTCTCGTAACATCGTTAGAGGCGAATATCAACGCTATTGCATTTGAAGGGAGTTCAACCATGAGTCGAAGTGAAGTAGCTGCTCTGCGGCAGCGGTTAACAGAAGAGTGTGAAGCAGGCTGGCAGGCCTTGTATGGATTGAGTGAGGGGGTGGCAAAACATGAGATCATCGCGGCAAAGTTCCGTAACATGGAAGTACACCACCAGCGCCTAACCGAACTGGTGGGAGAAAACCAAGCGACAGAGATACTGTGTCAGATCTATAACGACATTGGCAATGCGCACTGAAGAAAGGACGTGGAGTATGCTCATCTACCTCACTGCTGGACAAAGACACTTATTAGCAGAAGTGCAAGCGATGTTCCCAGGATTGTATTTAAAGCAGGTTGCGCGACAGGTGCAGTGTTATGCGGCTGCTCTGGCGGAAGGCAGCGAAGCCATCTCCCAAGTGCAATTCTTACGGCAACAGAAGATTCGCTACAAGGACGATGAATATGAACGTGCCAATTGGATTCGGACCTTTTTTTATCGGGCCGAGCTGGGTCAACGGCCTATTGAGTCGATCAGCATACACGCAGGCGAGGAGCATTTGTCCTACGAGGTAATGCTGAAGAACCGCTCACAAGTGGCGCAATTATACTTTCCAGCAAGCTGGCGCGGCGGCGAAGAAATCACCGGTTCGATGCTTCAATGGCTGGTCGTGCAAAATCTCACGAGTGAGCGCATGGTAGCCGTGGGCGTGAACAGCGTCGGACGCATGGATGAGACGCTCTACACAGCAACCAGTGTGCAGGAAATGGAGACATGGCTGCAAGAGGGATGCTTTGAACAGTGGATCTGTACAACATTGCAATGGAGCGTATTCGGTGTGTACCGCCAACAACCGCATTACGCGTTCTCCTGAAAAATTCAGACAACACACGCATAATCAGCGTAAAGGGCGTCAAACATGCAAGAGCAAAACACCATATGCGCCAACACAGTCACGCGACCCGTCCCCACCTACCTCTGGTGAGTTAGTTCGGCCCGCTACTTCGAGGCAAGCACTTCTCAAGAGGCGATACGCTTCTTCCAAATATGGTTGTGTATGCATGAGATGTCTATCCCAACGGAGGTACCCTTTGCTGTAGGTTGCTCACTGAAGCGCGGGTGCTGCTCGTCTAACGTATAGCAAAGGGCACCTCCGTTGAGATAGACAGTAGGTTGGTTTTCATTTCCTAATGCTGAATACACTCGCGAGCAAAGAGGCGTACCGAGTCCAGTTTAGCCGCATCGGGTAGCCAGATAACCACCTCCTGCGCTCCAGCTTGCTCGATCTCGTGCAGGTGTTGGCGGATCGCGGCGGG
>JBDTBU010000209.1:0-3097 GCA_039923935.1 Ktedonobacteraceae bacterium
CTGATGGTGTGTTGATGCATCCAGGTTTCGGCAAGCATATAACAGGTGCCGTCCCAACCACTGCTTGTGCCCGCGTTATTGCGATTAGAGGCGGTGCCGGACATGACGATTTCGCCGGAGTTTTGCAGGTCGATCAGGGCGCGGTCAAAGGCGGTTTTGTCGGCTTTGTCCTGCATACCAGCTTGCCGCCTGAGTGCCCGAACATCGATGATATCCTGTTGCTGAATGATCTCGTACAGTTGGATAACAGAGCGAGCGAGCGTGCCAGCGGCGTAACGCTCCTCAACGGTTTCGGTTCCGGCAAGCAGACAGCGAACAAGCGGAAAGATTTCGCATGAGATGAGCAGCGGCCTGGCACCGATACATCTGCTATAAGCCGCAACTCCCTCAGTGGCAAAACGGGTGCGCCAATGCCAGGGGTCGGTTTCAGTGCCTGTGTGCCATGCCTCCGGCTGAGTGATCGATTCGAGCGAGGGATGGTTGGGGATGAAGCTTGATAAGGGCAGGATGCCCAGTTGTGCTATAACTTGGCAGGCATCTTCGTATGTGGTAACTGTTGGATGTGACATATGCAGACTCCCTATTTAGATACTTTGTTTCAATGTGTATTGTATCATATTGCCGTCTCACCTCAATACTACGACAAAGAGGTGAAGCAGGCGGATCAGTTTGTCTTGCCAAATAGATAAGCTTGTATCAATGTGCATAAAATGCCTCCATCATGTTAATGAGGTGAACACAGTAGAGAGTGTTTGTTGCTTGCAAACAAGTATCTTTTAAGCAGAACAATAGAACGAAAATCAATATATATAGAATTATAGCCAGCTAAATACAGCTTCATAGAAATTCATTGACTTTCATAAAAAAGCATGGTAAAACTGTGAGTAAAGACTATTTTTCTTCAACAAAGGAGTTTACTCTCATGGCAGAATCGACAGTTGCCGCTAGCAATGCAGCAGCGGCCAACGTACCGCAAAAGGCGGGCTTAGAGGGGATTGTAGCCGCCGTCACTTCGATCAGCAACGTGGACGGCCAAGCCGGACGCCTGATCTATCGTGGCTATGATATTCACGATTTGGCCCACACGACCACGTTTGAGGAGATCGCTCATCTGCTCTGGTTCGGCCACCTGCCGACGCGCACCGAACTGGACGCGCTGCGAGTTCGTCTGGTTGAGCAGCGCCATCTACCGGAGGCTGTCGTCACGATGTTGCGTGCTCTGCCAGCAGGGACGCTCCCGATGGACGCGCTACGTACAGCCGTCTCGATCTGGGGCATGTACACCGTCAAAGGCGCTCCCTCCATTGAGCAGGCCATTGGGCTGACCGCGTGCTTCCCACTGATCCTAGCCACCTTCCAGCGTTTGCGTCTAGGGCTGGAGCCGCTCGAATCGCGCTCCGACCTGGGATATACTGCCAACTACCTCTACCTGCTGACCGGGCAAGAACCCAAGGCTGAGCACGTCACATCTCTGGACGCCTATCTCGTCATGCTGGCCGACCATAGCATGAACGCCTCGACCTTTACGGCGCGTGTTGTAGCCAGTACATCCTCGGACTTGGCTTCGTCGGTGGTCGCGGCCATCTGCGCACTCAAGGGACCGTTGCATGGCGGCGCGGCTGACAAAGCCCAGGAAATGCTTGAGACAATCGGTACATCCGAGAACGCGGAACCCTGGATACGTGCCACCCTGACCAGCGGGGGCCGCTTGATGGGCTTTGGACATCGCGCCTACAAAACCACCGATCCACGCGCCGAAGAGTTGCGTGAGATGGCCCGCCACGCTGATCCCACACGTTTTGTATTCGCACGCCGCGTCGAAGAACTGGCCGTCTCCGTTCTGGCTGAGATCAAGCCCGGACGCAAGCTCTACACCAACGTTGATTTCTATTCCGCCGTCCTGCTCAACTCGGTGGGTATCCCGGTGGATCTCTTCACCCCAACCTTCGGCGTTGCTCGCGTGGTCGGCTGGACCGCGCACATTCTAGAACAGTCCGCACACAATCGCCTGATCCGCCCGCTCGCTGAATACACCGGGCCAGATCACCAGCAGTTTGTGCCACTAGCCCAGCGATAATAGATAGGCTTCAGGGCGATGCATAAAGAGGTACCGAAAAAGATCCTTTTCGGTACCTCTTTATACATCACTTCCATATATTTTCACGCGAAACAGCCAATCTAACCTACCACTCGATTATACACCTCACACATTGCTGCTTCGGCGTCATCTTCGCCAATCAAGTTCCCCAACTCTTCTCGGCACACTCCCAGTCGCTCATATCTCTGCATAATTGCCTCGTGCGAAGCGACTATCGCGAAGCCTCCCATAGCCCGTTTCAACGCCTCACACTCCAACTCCATCCGCCGCCTGAGCCGCGCAACCTCGCTCCCTCCATTATCCCTCGCATCCATGTCTATACTCCTCCTACTGAACAACTACTGCCAGACCCTCAAGTTTGTCAGCTATCTGCCGACATCAATAAGTGTACCATAGAAATACGCAATTTGCAAACATATTGCGTATCAAAAAATCGATTTACATAAAAATAGCGTAAAGCCTAGAATGTTGTCATGGCCGAAGAGAAAGTATACCTGCGCATCCCTGGACGTGTTCAAATAAAAGAGGCGGCTACTATTCTTGGCGTTTCTTCTGATAGCGTGCATCGCTATATTAAACAGGGACGCTTACATGCTGAAAAAATCGATGGCCGTTACATGATCCCGGAGCAGGAAGTTACACATTTTCAAAGTAACCCGCGTGGTCGCCTGCGTACCGAACCAGCGAACTGGCGTGCGTATCGTGCTGGGGCGAAAGTACGTGCCATGCACATCGAAATCCAGGTCCAGCCAAACCAGCAAGCAGCGTTGCAGGTCAAGCTCCAGACCGCGCTTGATGCTCAGGAACATCTTTTCCCTGGCACTATGCAGCGTTATATTTTTGTTCATAGCGATAACCCCGACGCTATCACCATCCAACTCATCTGGAAAGATACCGAACTGCCCGACGAAACCACCCTCCAGCGCGACCTAGAAACGTTCAGGGCCGAATTCGCCGATTTGCTGGACTGGCAAACGGCGCGTTATACGACCATGCAGG
>JBDTBU010000210.1:0-2710 GCA_039923935.1 Ktedonobacteraceae bacterium
GTTGATTACATATCATCTGCGTCGTGAGAATGAGCGAGTATAGCCAGCAGAGGCACCAAAACATTCGCTTTGGGTGTACCCCAACCAGTTGCGGCATCCCAGCCTTTTTGTGCTGAGAAACCGGTGATCCCATCAAAGCTGTTATTTCCAACCGTGATATCGTGGAAAGCGAAACGGGAGAGGCCGGTTTTGCCAATGAAGTAGAGCGCCGAATTTATGAAGCCCACACGATGCCCACCTAATTGATTCGCCAGCACAGTCAATCCAGCCCATTGCGGGGAACCGGCGCTGGTGCCACCGAAGACCGTCACCAACTCAGCATTGCCGCCGATAGGGGGGATCGTCAAGAAGGCCAATACGCCGTCGTTGACCGAGGCATTGTAAGAGATGTCGGGCACGCCACGACTGCTCCGGCTAATCCCTGACACGCCTTCCTGGAACTCTGGCCGCTTGTAGAGGACGCTGAAGCCACCGCCGCCAGCACCATTGACGACATCGCTGGCAGGACTCCAGGTCACTTCACTTTGGTACACACCGGTGTGAGGATCGGCATGTAACTGGGTGCCACCAACGGCAGTCACCAAGGGGTCGCTAGCTGGTGAAGAGGCAGCCAAGACCTCAGTCGAGCCATCACAGGAAAGTTCTGCCGCGCCACTGTCACCAGCAGAAGCTAGCAATGTAATACCCTTGCGCGTAGCTTTCTGGAACAGCTTATGCTCTGCTTTCAATCCAGCGGGAGCAACACAGGACTCGTTTTCACCGAAGCTCTGAGAGATCACATCGCCCAGGTTGTGATCTACCGCGAACTGCTCCGCGCTGAGAATATCCGCATCGGAATCGGTCTTAGAAAGCACCAAGTCGATGTTTGCACCTGGGGCAATCGCGTGTGACCACTCAACATCAAGCGTAATCTCTTGATCCCACCCAAGTTGATTTCCGTTCGCATAGCTAAAGGGTACAGAACCATCTGGCATAAACTGCTTGAAAACCGGATCAGCGAGGCCAAAAGTCTTGTCGAAGAATTGTAGGTCCGTCTGGATTGTTGGTGCTTGGAAGGCATCAACGATGATTATTGTATGCCCTTTACCGGTAATACCAGCTTTATACAGTTTATCAAAACCATAGGCTGTCTGCATCTGCTGTGGATCGTAGCATTGGATGCCAAATACCACAGGACAATTAATGACATTGCTCTGTGGAAGCGAGTTTACGGGCACAAACTTCGTCGCATCAGGATGCACCGAAACAACATTAGATTTAAATCCAGTACTGCTTTGAGCAGCATGAGCCGAGGTGCCGCCCATAAAGAGCGTTCCGCAAAGCATGGCCAGTACCGTCATACTGCTGATGAGAGCGCCTAGCAAGCGGAACGAATGGTTACTTTTGTTCGTCATGAACAGTCTGTGCATGGAAAACCCTCAGCTTTTGTAGGCGAGGAAACCATACACACTCCTTTCTGTGTTCAGCGTTGTACGCTGCTATAGAGGAAGTGTAGAAAATGAGTCAAAGCTACATCACGAGCTAGCGAGGCTTAACGACGCATATTCCTCCTGAAATAGGGTACGTAGGAACTTCCTGGCAAAAAGCGAAGGCTTAAAGTAGTTCCATACATAATCATACCATAATACGTTACAAATTGCTTAGTACAAATGCTTGTGAGAAGGTACTTCGACAGCAGATACAGTGAGCAATACCTTTTATTCTGCCCGCAAATCGTACAAGGGGAGAGCAGTTTTTGCGGCCACCAGCGAGAGCAGTGCTTGTGTATCTTGCTGATAGGCTGCATAAGCGGTGAGCATCTTTTTGGTGGCAAAAGGGGTTCGTGGGTGCAGATGCGGGCACACCCAACGTACTGCGGTATGCTCGTTGGACAATTCATACGTTCTGGTAGGATTGTTTTTCTTGAGCTCGATTAACACAAAAAAGTGAGCATCCTGCCAGTCTATCTGCGAGGTTATTCTGTGGTAGGTGGTGGTAATGCCGTGCTCATCGACGGCGATTTTATAGAGCACTTGCCAGCGTAGTGCTACGTACATGAGGAAGGTCAGAAAGCACATTGCGGCCAGTGCGAAGACAATAATGCTCACAGTGGACAGCCAGTACCAGGGCGGCGCGAGCGATGTATGCTGCTGTTTGTTTGTACCTGAGATCAGTCCAACAAAGATGGGGATCAGGAAAACCATGAGCAGAGGCGCGAGTACGAGAGGAAGTGTGATACGTTCATACATGTGCAACCGGAGCGTTGTAGGCAGCGGGAGAGCGGCTGCTTCGGGCACAGGTTGTTCCTGCGCGAGCAACTCTGGATCGCCCAGGATTGCGCGTGCACGCCGCTGTTCTCCGTAAAAATGAAACATCACCATGCGGAATAAGAGCAAGGTAGCGATAACAAAGACCACGACATCCAGCAGTGCTAGCCCTTTGAAAACAGCCTGCTTGACTGGATGGAACAGCACGCCAACAAGCAACGCAACAGCGAGTAGCAGTATAGATGCGCTGACGACGAAAATCCTCTGATGCTCGGCCCGCTCATAGGGGTTATATTTTGCTGTCATGGCAAGGTTCCTTCCCTTTTCGTCTACTTATACCATGTTGCAACCGATTTGTCCAGATCGTATCGTTACATCTCGATAACGACAGGTTGTTCTGGTATGCTTGCGGAACTCTGCTTGCGCTGCATTGTGGCGGCAGCATCGATGTCGTGAATGAAGAG
>JBDTBU010000211.1:0-6039 GCA_039923935.1 Ktedonobacteraceae bacterium
GAAACATTCTGTTTTTTGGAAGAAATTGAGGTATAATTCTGCTAGCGATTGTTCCTCTGACAGACATTTGGAGGTTGTTATCCTGGATTTTGAAGATAATTCTCGACAAAGAATAAGGGTGGAAGATATGTATCAAAAACAACGCACCTATGGCTCTCGTGCGTGGAGACATTCTTTATATACGACGTGGCTGTTAGGGGTGGTTTGCCTAGCGCTGTTGTGCCTGGGCAGCATGGGAGGCGGCGCGTTGACTGTCTATGCCGATGGCGTACCCGGTGGAAATATCGCGGACCCCGTGGTGCAGGCTGCTGATATTGCAAAGCCGGCAGTTGTGCGTATTATCACGATAGTTACTGGGCAGTTGAACGTGACGTTTCCCAATGGGCAGAGTGTGACCTTCCCAATGACGCCTCAGAGAGGAGCCAATGGCTATCCTCTGGCGTTGTCAGGCACGGGCGCATTTATTAGTGCACATGGTGATTTGTTGACCGCCGATCACGTCGTTAACCCAGTTCAGGACGACAAGGCTGGCTTGGATCAAGGTTTGCAACAACTGGCTGCGCAAGATATCGCTGATTATATCAACCAAAACCTCAAGCCAGCCCAACCAGCCTCGCCAGATCAGGTGGTACAAGAACTAGCCAGTGGGCAACTCGCATCGACTTCCCAATACCAACCACAACAAAGCCAGGTCTACCTGAGCACCGATTTTAGCGGACCTTTGAGCGCGTCCAATATGGGTAGCGTTCCATTCGCGAAGGTGGATCAGATTAAGCAGCATAGCCCGTTTAGTGCTCTGGATATCGCCATTATCCATGTCAATGGGATGGATAATATGCCGATGCTCCAACTGGGCAATTCTGCCGCCGTGCAGCAACAGGATAACCTGACGATCATTGGTTTTCCGGGTAACGGCGATGTTGGTGGCAACAACCCCACAGATTTGCTTAGCTCCTCAATTAACAAAGTACTGGTCAGTTCCATTAAAACCACGAACAGCGGTGCTCCACTGATTCAGGTAGGTGGGAATGTCGAGCAGGGTGATAGTGGGGGGCCAGCACTGGATAGCACTGGCAATGTGGTGGGCATTGTGAGCTTTGGCGCGGCAGCATCGAGCGGCAGCACCAGCTTTTTGCGGACCAGCGATAGTGCCAAGCCGCTGATCCAGGCTGCTGGTATCAATACGACGCCCTCAACTTTCCAACAGCTTTGGAGCAAGGCTTTCAACGATTATGCTGCGAAGTCTCCTAATCACTGGCATCAGGCCCAGCAAGAATTCCAGCAAGTCAAGGATCAATTCCCACAATTTAAAGCGCTCACTCCGTTCTTGCAGTATGCTACCACGCAGGCGCAAACAGAGAGGTCAACCTCGTCAACAAACCCGACTTCTCCAAGCACGAATAGCGGCGTTGGGGGGATCAATCCTCTCCTGTGGTTCTTGTTTGGTGGAATTGCCCTGGCGGGTGTTTGCCTCATTGGTGGCGTAGCGTTTGCACGTCGAGGTAAACCAGCGGTGGCAACCTCCTATCCTGTGGCAGCAGGCCAGATGCCGAGTTACCCAAACAATCAGGGCTATGGTATGCCACCTACGAATGGGCCAACCACGCCTCCATGGGCGCAGGGCGCTGTACCACAGACACCGCCATTAACACAGAGTATGCCAGGCGCTATGCCGCAAACGCTATCTGCTATCCAACCAGCAGCCAATCAGCAGCCCGCAGTGTATGGGCAGAGTCAGCAATATCCTCCAGCCACGCCAATGCCTGCGCAGCAGCAAAGTTACCAGCCGCGCCCAGTTTCCCAGGCGTCAGGTCTGGCTGCGTTTGGTGCGCCAGGATCTTCCACCATACAGCCAAACGATGCTACGTTTGTAGCTGCACGCGTGGGCAGTAGTAGCGCTCCCAGTGGGCAGTGGAGCACTTGGCCGTGTGGACACACCAATCGCTTCGACGCACGTTTCTGTGGTATCTGTGGCGCATCATTGCCGCCCGCATCTGGCGTGCAGCGATCCCAACCATAAGCACACAGGTTGTTTCGTTTAACGTAGTATAGCTGGTGATAAAAGAATGAGGTATGAGATTGATTGACGCGCTTTTCAAGCGCGTCAATCAATCTCATACCTCATTCTTTTATCACTGCACAGTTATGCACCCATGATACTGTAGCCAGCATCGACAAACATAATCTCGCCAGTGATGGCGCGGGCTAGATCGCTGGAGAGGAAAAGCGCGGCGTCGCCGACTTCGCTTTGCTCGATGTTGCGGCGCAGGGCTGAAATCTCGCTGGTATGGTTGCGGAAGGTGGTAAAGCCAGAGATGCCCCGTGCGGCCAGGGTGTTCAGGGCACCGGCTGAGATGGCGTTGACGCGGATATTGTGCTCGCCCAACTCGTAGGCCAAGTAGCGTACACTGCACTCCAGCGCGGCCTTGGCCACGGCCATGACGTTGTACTTGGGCATGACGCGCTCGCTGGCCTGATAGGTGAGCGCCAACATGCTGCCGCCGCCAGCCGCCAGCATCAAAGGTTGTGCGCGACGTGCCATCGCAGTCAGTGAATAAGCACTCACATCCAGAGCGGTGAAAAAGTCTGCGCGGGATGTCTGCAAGAAGGGATTTTCCAAAGCTCCCTTGGGCGCAAAGGCCACTGAGTGGATGAGGATATCCAACGTGCCATCAAAAATCTTGCTAACCTGAGCAAACGCGCTATCCAGATCTGCATCATTCTGCACATCGCACTGAATGGTCGAGGTGCCCGGAATCTGCTCTGCCAGTTCTTTGACGCGTCTCTCCATCGGCTCGATATACGACAGAGCCAGCGTGGCTCCTTCGCGAGCTAGGGATTGAGCGATGGCCCAGCCGATGGAATTTTTGTTGGCGATCCCAAAAATAAAGGCTTTCTTTCCTTCAAGTAAAGGCATACTACATCTCCTCTTTGATAATCCGAATAATTAGAACTCCATGGAATAGCCCCGATTGGCCCATCCGTTCATGCCATTCGCCAGATTATAGACCTTTTTCAGGCCCGTGACCATAGCGATTTCACTAGCGGACGCGCTTCTCTGGCCCGAACGGCACACAAAGATGACCTCTTCATCTGCTGACAGGTTGAGTTCTTGTAAAGCGTGCCCAAAGGAATAGATTCCATTGAGCGGAACCAATGTGGCTGCGGCGATATGGCCGCTTTGCCATTCGTCCAGTTGGCGTACATCGATGACGCGAATACCCTGCTCAATCATGCTTTTGGCTTCGTCGGTACCAATCGTGGTATATGGAAAAGCTTCGTTTTCGTCTTCGTAAGGCATTGAAGGAATGCTCCTTTTTAATGAGTGCTAGTGTATTGTTCAAGCCAGAGGCGTCCCAGTATTGTGAGACTGATGAGATATTCATCGCCCACAAACGCCATTGTCAGTAGACCCTGCTCTTCCATCTCGCGAAAATCGTCAGTGATTAGGAAATACTGGCGTACCAGGCGGGCCAGATCGCTCTCCGGCAATTGTTTCCAGATCATGAGTTCTCGCAAAACGGCGGCAAATTTGGGGCCACCATCATCAATTGCCCGCATACGTTCGTGTCCTCGTATCTCTTGTGTGCAGGAGAGGTTGGTTGTATTCTCCGCGCGTTCACAGTGTAACAAATTCAGCATCCGAAAACAAGTGAAATTTGCACTCGACGCCGTTTGAGCAGGTATGCTATAACTACACACAGGAAGCTACTTAGAAGCAAACAAGGAGGCCCATCCAGCCATGTCCGATCCAAATTCAACACAAGCAGAGATGCAGGCCAGTACCGTTATACGCAATATTGGACAGCTCGTAACCGTCGCGCAACAGCCGTTACCCGGTGCCAGCGGTCCTCTCCAGGTGATTTCTAACGCAGCCGTGGCAGTGCATCATGGGAAAATTGTCTGGCTTGGCCCAGATAACGACGCTGAGCCGTTGTTCCAGCACGGCCACGGCGATGGCGTCGCGATTATTGATGCCGAAGGTGCGGTGATTACGCCGGGCCTAGTGGACTCGCATACGCACCTGATATTCGCAGGTGATCGGGCGGCAGAGTTTCATCTGCGCCGCCAAGGTGTGAGTTATGGCGAACTATTAGCCCAGGGGCGCGGCATCCTCACAACCATGCGAGCCACGCGTGAGGCCGATACAGAGACGCTGACCGAACTGGCGTTGGCACGTTTAAATTCGTTACGCCAGTACGGTACAACCACGGTTGAGGTTAAGACAGGGTATGGTCTGGATGTCGTCACCGAAGAGACCTGTCTGCGCATCATTAACAGCCTGAACTCCATTGAATCCACGCCCAGCTATCAGCATGACCGCGTGCGCGTGGTGCCGACCTTCTTGGGAGCGCACAGTGTGCCGCCTGAATACCAGGGCAAGCGCGAGGAGTATGTACAACTGGTCATCGAAGAGATGCTGCCTTCGTTCGTGGGTCTGGCGCGTTTTTGCGACGTTTTTTGTGAACGTGAGGCGTTTACGCAAGAGGAGTGTCGGCGCATTCTGACTCGCGCTAAAGAGTTGGGCTATGGGCTGAAGGTTCATGCCGAACAACTCAGTCCCTCCGGCGGCGCACGTCTGGCCGCAGAACTGGGTGCGACCTCAGCCGATCACCTGGATTTTGCCAGCGATGAGGATCTTGATGCTATGCGTGAGGCTGGTGTTGTGGCGACGCTACTACCTGGTTGCTCATACACGTTACGCACGCCCTATCCCTCAGCGCGGCGTTTCCTAGACAAGGGGCTGAATGTCGCCCTAGCTACCGATTTCAATCCAGGCACTTCCTACTGCGAGAGTATGCAGACTATGCTCAGCCTGGCTATGTCAGCTATGGGCATGAGTTTAGATGAGGCTCTGACTGCTGCAACCATCAATGGTGCACGAGCGTTGGGTCTGCACGAGCGTATTGGCAGCCTGGAGGTCGATAAACGCTGCGAGTTGGTGCTCTGGTCGATCCGCGATTATCAGGAAATCGGTTATCACTTCGGCACCAATCTCGTCCACTCAGTGCTGCGTGTATAAATGTTCCTGAGATTATGTGTTTTGCACCATCTCTGGCGGCGCAAAACGCACAATCTCAGGAAGAGAAATGAAATGTTTCACGTGAAACATTGGGTGATCCAGAAAGTTACGGAAGAGCTATGACGCAAGCTCCAGGAGAAAACGTCTTTGTAATAGACCTACTGACCACTTTGCGCGAGGACAAGTATAGCCCACGCGGTTGGTGGCGTTTTCTGGTGCGCTCGTGGAACATGGCCTGTCAGACTGCACGTCAGCATCCAAGCCTGCAACGCTCGTGGGCGCGTAACACTCTGCTGAATGGTACACTAGCTGTCGTTGTTCTGGCACTGAGCTTTGCGTTGGAAGGGTCTGCGACAGCATGGCGTCTGTTACCAGGTTTCCTTTTTTGTGTAGTCTGGCAGCAGAGTGATCTTTTCTGGCACCTGGGCCTGAATCGTCGTTCGACAAGTGGGGAACTGCTTTCGAGCATTGGTCTAGCCAATATGCTGACTGGTTGGCGCGGTCTGTGCGGTTCGTTTTTGCTAGGGCGGTTGCTTGGCGGTATCAGTACGCCAATAGGGCTGGCTCTCGGCGTTTTCCTGCTCGGCGTGGTCACAGATATTCTCGACGGTCAGGTTGCACGCCGCACGCAGACGCAGAGCAAGTTGGGCCAGATTGCTGATGGTGAAGCAGATTTTTGTCTCTACCTGGCGATTACGCTGATCCTGGCCCAACATGCTTTGTTGCCCCTCTGGTTGGTCCTGGTTATGCTCTGCCGCTTCGTCCTGCCATTACTGGCTGCGCTGGTTTGCTACTTCGCCCTGGCGCGTCCAGTGCGCTTTGGCTCAACCATTGTTGGCAAGTGGGCGGGCTTGGCACAGTGCCTCTACTTCCTGTTGCTCTTAGTGCCACCCTCGCTCACATTCCTCACAGGGCCACTACAACTCCCGTTGCTTATCGTGACAGTTGGGCTGCTGGTGTTGGCCCCGCTGGCGCAGATTGTGACGAATGTGTGGGTGCCACGCGCTGCGAGCTAG
>JBDTBU010000212.1:0-10807 GCA_039923935.1 Ktedonobacteraceae bacterium
AGGAGCATATATGCTCCTCCAATCATGAGAATGCGAATCGGTTTTTTGACACCACCATTGGCTAATTCTTGCCCCAGTTGGGAAAGATAACTCTCGATCTCTTCGGCTTTCATGCCAACCTCTTCTCCCTGAGCCACGTTGCTCTTGTCTCAATCATAACACAAAAAATGTGCGCTTTATAGTTTGCTGTAAGAATGTTTGTGGACAACCACTCTCCACAAGATCAACCTCATCATTTATGTAGTGCGTATGAATACATAGGCAAATATAGCATAGAAAGAACGTTCGTACAACAAGCAGGCAGTGATAATCGTGCCTTGCAAAATTTCCCTTGCAAAAGACTAGGAAAAGCGCGTTTCATCGTTCATAATAGATGAAGGACACGAACAACGTTGTTTATCCTCGCAGTTTGGCTGACCCACGATGGGTCAATGTGTTGCATAGAGCAAAGGAGCATCAGGATGATCAAACCCTATACTGCTGTCGGGCTTATCCCCACTGTGCGAGGTATCCGCAAACGGGCGGATATCGCGACCAACCTTGAACACCTGTCACACCTAGTCAAAGCGGCTGCCTGGCTATCGAGCCTCGATCTCCCCGTACGCCTGATCGCGTTTCCTGAAGGCGCGTTGCAGGGCTTCAACGATGAGGTGCTGGACCTGGATCATGTGCAATTTGCCAGGGAGTGCGCCATCGATATTCCAGGCCCGGAAACTGAGGCGTTGGGCAAGATCGCCCGCACGTACAATTCTTTTATTATGGCCCAGGCCAAAGCCAAACACCCTGAGATTAAGGATCGTTTCTTCAATGTGGGCTTTATTCTGGACCCGCAGGGTGAGGTGATCCTGCAACACTACAAAGTTGCGCCGCTCTATCCCGTCGAGCATTCCGTGTGTCCGCATGATATCTATGATTGGTGGATCGAGCGTTATGGCCGCAACCTGCAAGCCTTCTGGCCTGTGGTGGATACGGAAATTGGGCGTCTGGGTATTATGATGGCGAACGAGGGTTCCTATCCCGAAAATGCCCGCGCACTTGCACTGAACGGCGCTGAGGTGGTTTACCGCGCATCTTATCCGCATCCAGCCACCGGCAACGATATGTTTGAAATCCAGAGCCGAGCGAGGGCACTCGACAACAATATGTATCTGGTCGCGCCAAACATGGGCACCTATTATCTGTTCCCCGAAGAGGCCACGCCGATTGATACCTTTGGCGGACGCTCGTTTATCATCAACTACAAGGGTCAGATCGTGGGTCGCCAGGACTATGGGGCTGGCTCAACCTATGTTGGTGGCGTGATCGATATCGAGGCCATGCGCGATCATCGAGCACGCGCCCAGTGGGATAACTGGCTGAAAGACCTGCGTACGGAACTCTACCAGTTGCTCTACGAACAGCCCATTTATCCAAAAAACCTCTATCTTGACCGTGAACCGATGAAGCACGCTGAATACCGGGAAAAGGTGATTGAACGGCAGATCAATCTGATGCACGAACGCGGCATCTGGGTCAAACCGGAGCGTTAAGCGACTGCAAAGCACGCAAGACTTTGAAACGTGTGTTGCCGCCAACTTCCTCGACGCTGCCAAAGCACGCGTGCAAGACCGGTTCGTACTTCAAGAAGCGATTGGCGACGAGATAAAAGCGGCCACGGGGACGTAGCACTGTGGCCGCTTCGCGAATAAAACGTTCGGCAATACTGGTGGTTTGGATACCGCCCACATGGAAGGGCGGATTCGTGGCTACCAGGTCGAAACGCTGCTCGCGTACAGCCTGAATGCTATCGCTCGCTAGTGCTTGTGCATTGGTCAGGCCGCGCTCCTCAAGCATGCTGCGTGCCGCAGCCACACTCGCCAGACTGACATCCACCAGCGTCACCTGTCCCTTGCTAGCCAGACTAGCAATATGTGCGCCGATAGAGCCAGCGCCACACCCTAGGTCCAGAGCAATATCCGTGGCATGTACCTCTAGTGCTTCCAATAGCAGACGTGTTCCCTCGTCCAGTTTGCCCTCAGCAAAGGGTGCAAGCGTCGGCGCGACAAGCTTGCCTGCCAGTTTCGCGCCCTTCACCGCACGCAGCACTCGCTGCCCCTTGCTAATTTCGAGCGTCTCTAGATTGCCAAACAGCTCCTGCACGCGTTTGCCCAGCGACAAAATGCCGCGATCCTTGGCCCCCTCGATATAGAGCCGCCCGCCCGGTTTCAGCGCGTAGGCCGCCAGTTGCACGCCATAGTACATCCAGGCATTGTTCGGTTGGTAGAGAATATTCATCACCGCCGTATCCATCGTCGCGGACGCCTCGTGTGAACTGTACTCGTGGAAGGCAACCTGCCGCACGCGTGGACGAGCATTACCCAGCTTGCGGATCGCCTTCCGCGCCTTCCCGGCTGCGGCAAGATTATCCTCGGCCAGCAGTAGCTCGCCCGCGCTGAGCTGCTGAGCCAGATGCGAAACACAGGCATCAGCCGCCGAGTTGAGAATCAGCACGCGCTCATCCAGCGCACAGTGGAGTGTATCAGGTAATAAAGAGTAGAGCATGATATGAGCCTCACATGTTGCTAGTATTTGCCTGGATCATACCACACTCTGTACTTCAAACCTGCAAGCAGAGGGAATTCAAGCAGCGAAGGGCGCTGGCAGTTCGCCGCGCTGGAAGAGGACAATGCCATCGCGCTTCACGTTGGCAACGAAGGTCGGATCCCATTCTTGTGTGGTGCGTGAAGAGAACATCACATTCACCTCACGTGGTGCCTGTAAATGCTGGTTTTCCGCTAAACCTATGGTATGAGAGATTGCTCCGTTTTGGGACCAAATGGCCCGTGAATCATCAGTATCAAAGATAGCGAGCAGATCGACATCACTAGGATCAGGCTCATCCAGTGAACGTTCTTCGCGGCGTGCAACTGACCCGTAGAGGATAATCGCGAGAATATCAGAATGCTGCTCAGCTAATAGCTGAATGATGTCTCTAACGAGAGCATTCGTTTCGCTATCTAAACGGAGAAGGATGTTATGAATTTTCTGTTGCATCACCGCATTCCTTCTCTTATTGTGTTGCCCACAAGCGAATCTGCTCTAAGACAGCCAGTGCCTCTTGGACGTTGTGAGGATCGGGTGTGTTTCCATACCAGCCGCCTTGCCTGAATCTGTCCAAACCCTCCCACTCGTTTGCAATAGTTATTTCTCCCAGATCGCGCAGAAAGCTGCCCAGACGTGTATGATTTGACTGGAGTGGTGCAATAGTACTTTCAATATCTTCCGCAGCTTTACGATGGTTCTCCGCTAACATATCCACCTGCCTTGCTCTTCTGACAACGTTGCTCTCACTATTTCTGTGCCTGAGTTCCTATCCCAATCATACCACATTCACAACATGGGGACTTTCATATGCCAACAAAGAACGACTATCCACTCTTTGATTGTCTCAATCCTGCAAGCAAGCCAATATCCCTTGCAACTCCACTACAAACACTATAGCGCAGCATATTGTAATATACAACTATTCGCGAGAAATCCCAGTTTCCTGCTAACAAAACTATTCAGCACTGCGCTCATCCTTGCCAGCCCAGAGTACCCACACGATGAGCACGATTTGCAGTGGGAAGCGGATGATGTGGTAGATGCGCGTTTTGGGCCAGCGACCAGACTGTTTGTCTAAGATGGCATGATAGATGTTCGCGGGCCAGATGGCGACGAGCAACGCTGCCAAGCCCCAGGAAGCTGGTTTCCGCAAGCGCGGGACGAGCAGACCCAGCCCGCCCAAAAACTCAAAGATGCCGGTGATGTAAAGCGCGGCCCGTCGCCAAGGGAGAAATGACGGAATAAGTTTGAGCTCTGTATCAACCGCTACAAAATGGGGGACCGCTGCAAGCATATAGAGGATGCCCTGCACGGTGCGCGAGGTTGTTTTGAGCTTCTGTATCCTCTCCGAAGTAGAAAGATCAACCATAGTATATGCCTTTCAACGCATTATTCGTTTGCCTTGATCTTAAGAATACATCACCTGTGGCTACTCATACAAGGAGGTATTGTGACGCGCCCAATCGCCCAATCTATTACTATATCGAGGTCTGGTCAGCCGTGTTATAATGAGCACATTATTTTGAGAACTTATCACTCTCCCGGTCTCGTGGGAGGGACAGATGACACACAATTATGAGCTGTATCGGAACTGCCGGGCATATCGATCATGGTAAGTCAACGCTAGTGGAGGCGCTGACGGGCATTGACCCTGATCGTCTGGCCGAGGAGAAGGCTCGCGGCATGACTATCGACTTGGGCTTTGCCTGGCTGACCCTACCCAATGGGCGCGAGGTGAGCATTGTCGATGTGCCCGGCCACGAGGGCTTCATTAAGAATATGCTCGCGGGTGTAGGCGGCATTGACGCGGCCCTGTTGGTGGTGGCAGCGGACGAGGGTGTGATGCCGCAAACTCGCGAGCATCTGGCTATCCTGGATCTCCTGCGTGTGCGCCGGGGCGTGGTCGTTCTGACCAAAGCGGATCTGGTGGACGAGGAGTGGCTGGAACTTGTGCGCGAAGAAGTCGCTGAGCACTTGCGGCCCACGACGCTTGCCAATGCGGCGATTCTAGCGGTCTCAGCCTATACACGCCAGGGTTTGCCCGAACTACTGGCTGAGCTACAACATCTGCTGGATGAGGCTGAAGAGCGCCAGGATATCACACGCCCACGCTTACCGATTGATCGCGTCTTCAGCATGACTGGCTTTGGGACAGTGGTGACAGGCACGCTGCTCGATGGAGCCTTTAAGCCGGGTCAGGAGGTCGCGATTCTGCCCCAGGGCTTGAAGACGCGCATTCGCACACTGCAAACGCATCGCCATCAGGTCGAGGTGGCGCGACCAGGGAGCCGCGTGGCGATTAACCTGGCAAACGTGGCGCGGACAGATTTGGCGCGTGGCAACGTCGTGGTCTTGCCAGAGCAGCTCCAGCCAACGCTCCTGCTAGATGCACGCGTCCAACTCCTGCCCACTGCCGCGAGATCACTGGCCCACAACACACAGGTGGATTTCTATAGCGGCTCGCAGGAAGTTTCGGCCCGTGTGCGTCTGCTCGATACCGAGGAGCTGGAGCCGGGCCAGCAAGCGTGGATACAGTTACGCCTCAGTCAGCCCGCAGTTGTGGCCCGACGTGACAGGTTTATCCTGCGCATTCCATCCCCTAGCACGACCATCGGCGGTGGCGAGGTCATCGATGTGCATCCGCGCTACCATCGCCGCTTCCAGCCTGCAATCCTACAAGCTCTGGCGACACTCGAACGCGGCTCGCCTGAAGAGATCATTTTGGCGAGTCTGGATCGTCGCAGAGAAGTGGTCCCACAAAAAAAGGCTGCCGTATCGTCTTCTACTGTAACAGGTAAAATGTCAGCCGCCAGCAAAGCGCCGCATGGTCTGATTGGCTATGAGTTAGGCGAGATCACACGCCAGAGTAATTTGTCAAAGGATGTGACGCTCGCTACATTGGAGACGTTGTTAAGAGAAAGACGTGTGCGCAAGGTAGGGATATGGTGGTTTGCTCAAGCTATCTGGGATGCTCTTTGCACCGAGACGGTAGCTTTGCTCAGTGAGCAGCATCGCCAATACCCATTGCGCAGCGGACTCTCAAAAGAAGAATGGCGTACGCGCCTGGGCCTTACGCCGCGTATGGCTGCGGATGTTTTCCCAGCCCTGCAAGAAGAGGGCGTGCTGGCTGAGGCTCTATCAGGCACAAAAATAGCGGGAACCAGTGGAGGTCTGATTCGACTTCCCACATTCACGCCAGCCTTTACAAATGCACAACAAACGCAGGTCACACGTCTCCTGCGTACGTTTCACGCCAATCCTTATACACCTCCTGGCCGAGCCGACGTTGAGGTCGAGGTAGGCAGCGAGGTTCTAGGCGCGTTGCTGGAACAGGGCGTATTGGTCAAGCTGGGCAACATGACAGACTCGGTGCTGTTTCTACGCGAAACATACGCGGAAGCTGTGGCCAAAGTCATCGCTTATCTGCGCGAGCACGAGACCATAACCGCCGCTGAGGCACGCGACCTATTGGGCACGACCCGTAAGTATGTCTTGCCCCTGCTTGAGCACCTGGATGAACGGCGTCTCACCCGTCGTCTAGGCGATCAGCGCGTTTTAGGAATCGTGCCCTGAAAGTGGGGAGATACTACCATGCCATTTGGAACAAAGAGTTCCATTGAGATACAAAATGAGTTACAATGGTTACGCGCGGGCGAGTAGTGCGTTTCTGTAAAACGGGGTGGTAGGCTCGGCCTCACAGCCGCCGCAAAACCCCTGCGACACTTTCTATAGTGCGGAGAGCTATGCAAATCGAAGTTCTGGGAGAGCGATACGAGTTAATGGAGCCTATCGGTAGAGGCGGTATGGCCACAATCTACCGGGGCCGCGATACTCGCATGGATCGCATCATCGCAATCAAGGTACTGCGCGAGGTCTATAGCACAGACCCCAAATTTGTCACGCGCTTTCAGCGTGAAGCGAAAGCTGCGTCGGCTCTGCAGCACCCCAACATTGTGCAGGTCTACGACTATGGCCAGACCGATGGAAACTATTTTATTGTTATGGAGTTGATTGAAGGCTCCGATTTACGTCGGTATATGCGCTCACGCGGCGTACTCGATATTGACCGCGCGATCATTATCGCCCATGATGTCGCGCTCGGCCTTGGCGCTGCACACCGACGTAGCATTGTGCACCGCGATGTCAAACCGCAAAACGTGCTGGTTAGCAAAACTGGTGCAATCAAGCTGACCGATTTCGGCATCGCCAGTGTCTACAAAGATATCAACGCCGAACGCCTGACAACCACCGGCATGACCCTGGGTACGGTCCAGTACTACGCGCCCGAACAGGCCCAGGGCGAGATTGTCAGCCCTGCCGCCGATGTCTATGCGCTGGGCATCGTGCTGTATGAGATGCTGACTGGCCGCACGCCCTTCGATGGCGATACGCCTGTGGCTGTGGCGATGCAGCATATCCAGGATGTGCCGGTCCCGCCCAGCGAGCTAAATCCCAGCATTCCACAAGCGCTGGAAGATATCATCATGCGCTGCCTGGAAAAAATCCCGGAGATGCGCTTCCGTGATGGTTCTCTGTTGGCACGCGCCTTGGAGACCCTCGGCGAGGCCGATGCTAGCGCAATGGCTACCAATCAGTTCTTAGTAAACCAAATAGCTCCTGTGCCCTTGACCTTCGGCAATATTCCCGCACGCCCTGAAGTAAGAGGGAACAGCAACCCGCGTCAGCCAGCCACGCAAGTCTCGACATCGGGACCAAACTATGCACGCATTGATGCGCCAACACCCCCACCTGGCTACAACATGTCCGGCGGCTCGCAGTTCAATCAGCAGATGTTGGCTAACCAGCAGCCCTATGCACCTTATGCTCCCCAAGCAGCAGACTCTGGGGCCACGCGACCCTTCCGCCCTCAGACACAAGAGGAAGTGGCTGGCGGGCGCTTTGCTGGGGTTATTACTGCCCTGATTATTCTCGCAACGGTCTTATTACTCGGTTTTAGCGTCTTCCTGGCTAACACACTGGGCTTTATCAATCTGCCTTTCCTGGGAAGTTCCAACATCACGCCCACAGCGACCACACCAATAGGCACCAGTGCCGTACCAAACCTAGTCAGCGAGAGCTGGACGCAAGCTAGCAGTGCCGCAAGCAGTGCTGGTTTCCAACTCCATTCCATCGATGGCAGCCAGCTTGGCGTGGTGCAAACGCAGAGCCTATCACCCAATTCTATCCAAGCCAAAGGCTCAACCATCAATGTTCAGATGGGTCACGCGACTGTCAAAATTCCCGACGGCCTGACCGGATCGTCCCTAGCCATTGTTGAGCAACTCCTGAAAAACAAGGGTCTGATCTATACGATTGCGCCCCTCGGTACCGACCCGTCGAGAGGCGCGAACATCGTGGAAACAGTCGATCCGGGCAGCGGCACTGTGGTAGATGTTGGTTCATCGGTGACAATCTATGTAGTTAATTATAATAATGGCACGCCCACCGTCACGCCGAAGCCTGACCCGACAGCAACAGCAACGCCTACAGCAACAGCAACGCCTGTGCCGCCAACCGTGCCACCGACGACTGTGCCACCAACCGCGCCACCAACCGTGCCGCCGACTGTGCCACCGACTGTGCCACCGACGACTGTACCATCAATACCCTAATAGGGCAAGCGAGAGCACGCAGATGCATGCTCTCGCTTGCCCGCGCTATGATCTAAGAAATACAACAAGCAAAGTCTAGTATGATACACTCAAATCAACAAACACGCTCCTGCTGATCTGCATGCTATACTAGATTGAGAGAGCGGACAATTCCACCCGAAAGCGCCTGACTCGCTATGTCTGCCCCTACAACACCATGAGGATGTTTTTTGTATGATTGAACACGATGGAGCCATTTCGCCAGCCAACACAATTTTTGTCATGCTCTGCTTCGAGGGGCCAGATGTCTATTCCACCGCCGGTGGCCTGGGCACACGCGTCACCGAACTGAGCGAGGCATTGGCAACGCAGGGCTATACAACACACCTGATCTATATTGGAGACCCCACGAAACCCGCTGTTGAAACACGCCTGGATGGGCATCTGATTCTTCGGCGTTGGTCGCAATGGGTGAGCAAATACTACCCTAACGGCGTTTACGATGGTGAAGAGCAGAAGCTCTATGACTATAACGAAAGCGTCCCCTATCATATTTATCATGAGATTGCCCATCCCGCTGTAGCTGATGGCAAACTCGTCGTGATTATGGGCGAGGATTG
Source organism: Ktedonobacteraceae bacterium (assembly GCA_039923935.1). Taxonomy (GTDB): domain Bacteria; phylum Chloroflexota; class Ktedonobacteria; order Ktedonobacterales; family Ktedonobacteraceae; genus Paraktedonobacter. The sequence goes on from JBDTBU010000212.1 coordinate 8,795, forward strand.
GCATACTGCTGAGGCGATGAGCCGTACCTCTGATCTGCTGCATTGGTTCGGTATTCGTCAGAAAACGCTGCTGCTCTGGAACCTCAATAGCTTGATGTCACTCAGCCGCATCGACTGGCAACGTTTGAATTTTGTGACCACAATCTGCACGGTCAGCAAATACATGAAACACAAAATGTGGGAGTTCGGCATCAACCCGCTGGTCATTCCCAACGGTATCCCGACGCGCCATCTGACGCCTGTGGACGAGGAGAAGGCCCAACGCCTGCACGAAATCGCGTGCCAGGGCGACCCACACCGTATGTTCCTCTTCAAGATTGGTCGCTTCGATCCCGACAAACGCTGGATTATGGCCGTCGAAGCGGTGGCCCGCTTGAAGCACAGCGGACATCCCGTGACGCTTTTTGTGCGTGGCGGTATCGAACCACACGGTACCGATGTCCTGCACCACGCCTATAACATTGGCCTGGTCATCCGCGATGTTACCGCACAACGCCCCAACCTCGATCAATGTCTGGAGGCCATAGAAAACGCCGGACCAGCCGATATCTATAACCTGCGCTTCTTCCTGCCTGAAGAGTTTGTGCGGACAACGTATCGCGCTGCCGACGCCACACTCGCCAATAGCGGCCACGAACCCTTTGGTCTGGTCGCCCTTGAGGTCATGGCTGCTCAAGGGATCGCCGTCACTGGCAGCACTGGCGAGGACTACGCCATTTCCCTGGAAAACGCGATTGTCACCGAAACGGAAGATCCCGACGAAATTGTCGGCTATTTGTTGTATCTACGCCGTCATCCCGAAGAACAGGAGCGCATTCGCAAGGCTAGCCGCGTTACTGCACAACAGTTTCTCTGGGACCAGGTGATCCAAAATCTTCTGAGTAAATTGGAGTTTCTAGCGCGTAAACAGGACATTCGTTTGGAGTAGAGGTGTTTGAGGGGGACTCTTTCTATGGTTGTAGATGTCGCACTTTATCTGGCTGTACACCAGCCGCGCCGTTTAAAACTGCCGGCCCAGCCTATTCCGCGTGGTGCCTCTATCGAGGATATCACGCATTGTCTCTTTGATGAACGACTAAATGAACGTTCTTTTCGCCATGTCGCACAGTCCTGTTACTATCCTGCCGTGCGTCAGTTCCTAGAACTGGTGCAGCAGCAGGGTGTGCATCTGGCCCTTGGCATCTCGCTTTCGTTCGTCCAGCAAGCTGCTCTTTGGGAGCCTGCCCTGCTCGACCTCTTCCGCGAACTGGCTGCTGAAGAGATAGTGGAGCTAGTAGGCATGGACCCCTATCGCAGCCTGCACTGCCTGCTCGATCTGCCAGCATTTGTCATGCGCATGCAGTGGATGGCTGGGGAGATCGAGCAGGTCTTCGGCAAACGTCCCACGGTGAGTGATACCGTTGGTGTCGGCATGTCCAGCAGCATTTATCACGCGCTCGACGCTGCTGGCTTTCGTGGAGCGTTGTTGGAGAGCAGCCCACAGGTTATGCAGTGGCGCTCTAGCAATTATCTGTATTGCGCTGACGATGATCAAACGTGTGCTGCCGAGATCAAGCTACCCACGCGAGCACGGCGTAGTACCGCCAAAATGTCCGAGCGTGATCGCCTGGGACCGCCCTACACCGTCGATGATCCTTTTGAGCACGCGCCCTATCTGTTGGCCCGTCACGAAGCACTGAGCGCTGATATCAGCACCCATTTCGCCAGTCATGCACGCGCTAGCAATCCTCTTTACGCCGACGCTTACGCCAATTGGCTGGCACGCGCCGAGGGAGACTATGTGCTGCTCGGCTGGGATATGGAAATCTTTGGCGAGCACCAGGCTAGCAGCATTTACGAGTTTATGCAGGCACTCCCGCGTGAGCTTGAGAAACGTGGAATAGCTACGCGCACGCCAGACGAGTTGATCGAGCGTTTCGCAACTGAACGTGCCTATCAGCTACCGTTGCCCATACATGCCGCAAGCTTGGCTAGCTTCACCAACCCGGATCTCTACTGTGAGCACGAGGAGCA
>JBDTBU010000213.1:0-7978 GCA_039923935.1 Ktedonobacteraceae bacterium
AGCCTGAAAAAAGTCTTGGGTCGCATATGCGTTATCTTTTTCTCCACTTCATCTACGGTTTTCTATGAGAATATCATCGAAACACGCTATTCAATTGCAAAGATGCTCTGATAGTTATTCTAACACAGTCATAGGAAGGCGGAAAGGCTGCAATGTACATGCGCACCTGTATTTCTCTTTACATTGATTGCTTTGGCAGAGATGCCAGCATATACTGACAACGCACCTGGAGCGGTTTGAGTTCGTATTGCTGAGCGGCAGTGTATGCTTCCTGGCCGCGCTGGCGAGCGAGTACGAAATCACCTTGCAAGAGCGCGATACGTGCACCAGCAAGCTGTGCTCGCGTGCGTGTCTCAGCATCTAGCCCGCGCAAGCTCAGAGCGCGACAAAGGTCAGTTTCTGCATGGCGGAGTGCACGTTGCCCGTCTGTGCTTGTGGCGTTCTGGGCGTGCTCAACCAGCGCCAGACGTAAATTGACCAAGGCGATCAGCGCGATGCCAATACAGGTTTGGTTGGGCATTGCACGACCAATGCTCAGAGCACGCAGAATAGCTGTGGCGGCTTCTTTGAATTTACCGTGTTCCTGGTACGTCCTACCCAGGAGCGTATGCCATGTGCTGAGATATTCGCGATCATTCATCTGAGCCGCTAGCGCCAAGCTCTCGCCATAGAGTTGTTCTGCTTCGTCAAAGCGTTGGGCTTCTGCCGCCATTTCTGCCAAATTGCAGAGGGTGATGGATTTAACCGGACTATCCTTGCTTTGCTCAGCATACGTCAGTGCACGTTGAAAGAATTCCTGGGCTTGCGCATATTCACCACGTAAAAGATGGATATGTCCAGTATTACAGTAGACATTGGCACTTTCACGGCGCCGTTCATATTGATCGTTAATAACCAATGCTTGCTGTAAATGTTCGAGAGCCTGGCTAAACTGCCCCATAACCATAGAAATAACGCCCAGAAAGTTGTGCACACGTCCCGGATTAGTAGGGTCGCCGAGCAAAGTACGCCTGATGCGCGTTTGCTCACTGGCGGGAAGATTCATTTGTTCTGTGGCTGGCGCGTTCAGGCTGGTAGTGAACAACTCCAACGCTTGTTGCGCGGCCTGGAGCGCCTCTTGGTGATAGCCTTCCTGCCAGTAGAGGCTAGCCCGCTGGTGGCGCAAACTCGCCCAGGCCGGACCGTCGGTGATTCCTGCTGCGTGCAGCACCTCTTCTCCCCGCACATTGCAGGTACGTGCAGTTGCGGTATCAGCAGTATAGCGCCAGATCCAGGCAATCTCGGTCCAGAGCATAGCCTGGATCTGGGCTTCCAGATGTTCTTCGGCTGGTGTGGCAAAGATACGCGGGGGCTGAGTGCGTAGTTGCTGAACGTGTGTGTACAGATTGAGAGCATCCTTAAAATTGCCCAGGATGCGTGCGCAATCGGCCATACGCTCGACGAGCAAAGCAAGATGCAGGCGTTGTTCCAGCGTTCTTTCTGGTATCTTTTCTAACGAGACATTCGGATGTAATTCAAGCAGAGCAGGTGCAAGCTGTGTAAGTGTAATGCGATAATAGCGTTCAGCTTCAGAATAAGCAAAGATCGTATAAGCATGGTTGGCAGCTATTTCGGCATAGTGCGCGATGCGAGCTGGTTCAGCACCGCCATACATCAGGTGCCGGGTAATCGTCGCTGCCACCTCGCTCTCATGGATTGAGGTGGTTTGAGACAGCACGTCAGCGACACGCTGATGCAGGCGGGCACGCCGGATTGCGGTTAGTCTGTTGTAGAGATGGTTAGCCAGCAGGGGATGCCAGAAATGATAGGTGATATGGGCCGCGTTCCCTTCTTCAGTCAGCACGCCAGCGGTCCGGGCTTCGTCCAACAACTCTACAACGGTATCCTCGTCGCCCGCCGCGCTGCCTGCTTCCATTTGTAATATGAGATCAAAATGAAACGATCCACCCAACACCGCTGCCTTGCCAAGCAAATCCTGACAGTCCTTCGTGAGACGGTTCAGGCGATAGTCAAGCGCTGCGGCAATGCTGTCAGGCAGTGCTTGATCCTCTGCTGGCTCGTCCAATTGCACGGGTAATGCGAGCGTGGTATTGGTGCGCAGGGAGTAGTAACCCAGCTCTTCCGCAAAAAACGGATTGCCCGCAGCGTGGCTCTGAACCTGGCTAATGGTAGAGGCTGGCAGGTAGGAGACCAACGTCCCGATCTGTTCATCGTTCAACGGATGGACGTGCAGAAATTCCACCACCTGTTCACGTTGCATATGGGAGATCAAGTTATGTAAAGCACGATTCGTCTTCAATTCGGTCTCACGACAGGTTGTGAGAAGCACGATAGGGTGCTCAGTCATGCGCCGCGCAAGATGGCCCAGCATTTGAGCACTGCTCTCGTCGGTCCACTGAATATCATCAAGGATAAGCAGCAAGGGTGAGGTCTGGCTGAGTGTGGTCAAAAACGTATAAATTGCATCGCGCAAACGTAGTTCTTCCTGTTCGGGTAGAAGCGCTTCATAGGTCAGAAATTCCTGAGCGGATTTCATACCCGCGCTGACTAGTTTCTCCTGCATCTCTGGTAGAAGAACGCGCAAGGGCTGATACGCAGCATTAGAGGTGAATGCTGTGCTGGATTGGATCAGGTCGGGCGTATTGCCCAAAACACTGCGCAAGAGAGCCGTCCAAAGGAGATAGGGAATCCCCTGTTCCTGCGGGTAGGCGCGGCCCCAGATGACCGTCCAGCCGCGTCGTTGTGCCTCGCGTGCACTCTCCTCAGCCAAACGCGTTTTGCCAATGCCAGCCTCACCCATCAAAACTAAGCAACGTGCGTGAGGTCTCGGCCCTGCTGCTTGTTTAGCAGCTGTTACGCCTCGAAGCATGGTAGGCTCGACTTGCGCTAGCAGTTGGTGCAGGGTTGCCAGTTCTAAATCGCGTCCAACCAGTGGACTCTGGTTCATCCGTCCAATAGGGAACTCCGAAATCATAGGCTCAGCCTCCTCTGCGGCGTGTGTTTGTTGCACACGCGGCGCTTCTCCCCCCTCATCGAAAGCAGTTCGTTGCGTCTTCGTACGCTCTATCTCTGCTTGCTCATGTGGTATGCCGGTTGCTGATCTGATGGTATGCGTTTCTGCTGGTTTTTGCGGCGGCAGAGGTAGAACGGATAGCGCATCTCTCGGCTGAATGGCTTGGTGGAGCGACTGTATTTCAGGCGCGGGGGTAGCCTGAGCAGTCGGATGTAAGCGAGTGGCTGAAGAGGTATCAATTTGCTCAGGTTGTGCATCGGCTGGGAGGACTTTCCCGATATACGTACGCATCGTGCGCCCATTGACCACCTGATACGCATACCAATAAGGACCGTGCCCGTTGCCCTCGCGACAGGTGCGACAGCCGGGTTTGTTACAGAAACTCTTCTGTTGGCGATAGGTAATGGTTTTGCCTTCCATCGCGAGCCGTCTCCTCAGATATGTCTCTCAAGTCTCATCGAGGGGTACAGATGTTTTACAAGCAGGTTCTACGATGCTTCATATGATGCCATTATAGCGCAATATCTAATGTAGTCAATATAGCATCTTAGACTGGGTAGGTGAGTGTCAATTTTTGACTCTGTTGAGGATATTTCCTAGATCACAAAAATCTCATCTATACGGCACAAAATACGCCCGCACGCTCATCCAGTACAGCCCCATCTCGCCATCGTAGCGGTAGGGATTGCTCCAGCCGCTTGGGAAGCTCTCGCTACTGCTGAGCAGTGCCCCGAAGGCATCGTAGCTATAGCTGGCGACGACGGTGCCACTACTATCCGTTAGCACATGTCCCTTATACCTTTCTACTCATATTACTCTGAATAGGGCGTCTTTTCCGCTCTACCGAAGCGGAATCCCCAGGAGGCTAAGCAAGGGTGACACAACTGCCAAAGCAAAAGCACAGAAGATCAGCAGCGTCCCAATAGCCGCCACTCGCTTTTCAGGAAGATGGAAAATCCACCACTGAATTACTGGTGAGAAACCATTGAGTAGCCCCATGATAAGAATCCCTGGAAGAGCAAAAATCACGGCTTCTATAAGGCTAGAGCCTTGGGGTAGAAGAATTGTTCCTAGCCACACCAATCCAATACTGGTTAAGACCACCCAGTAGACTAATTTGAGCCAGTCAACAATCGGGGGATAAGTCTGGGGAAACGGGGAAAGAGTGAGAAATTGCATGAAGAATCCCACGAAGCCAAAAGTCGCTATTAATCTCCAAATCAGCATAAGTGGATACCCAGTAGCAAAACGCTGATGTGCAATAAAGAACAAACAAGACGCTACCAGGACAGAAGTAAACAGGAATCCATAAGAGAAAACAAAGACACATCGGTGCAGTATCTTCGGCTGACGATTGAAAAAATCGTAGGCTAGATAAAGTGCACCTAGCATCCCCAAGAAGAATCCTGTAAGGGTAAACAACGAAAGTACCTGCCAATTCGAAGCTGTTGCAGTCATAGCCTCACTATTTTCCTTTGCCGTATATATGCTTACCAAGAGAGTATACCCCAAGATCGAATACCGCGAATTGAAGTAATTCTGATAAACAAGCCAAGGGAAGCTTGCCCACAGCGAACTGAAGAAACCATCAGATTCGCCGTGAGCATTTACAAAGCTAGGCACCGTGAGTGGACTCAATTTCATCTCACCGCATGTGAGGATAATAGCTTGAGTCGTCTCCTAGTTCTAAAGCACCTACTTAGGAATATCCCATGTCGTTATTCATCCTCCCCATCCAGTAATCAGCCGCACCTCGCATGTCATTTATCCTGAACCCCCCGTAATCGGCCGCTGCTCCATTGATGGCTCCTAACAGTAGTGGTTCTGTGGAACCCAATACTTTTCCTATGCCCGTTGTTATTAATCCTTTGACTAGGGTATTAAGGGCTACTATAGCCCCTATTACGAGTCCACCTACTGTAATAAGGTTATCTAGCTCAGACTTAAGGTTAGCTAGACTCGCCTGACTCCAGTCAGCTTCTGTATGCTTTCCAGCTTGGATAGCAAACAGAGATGCTACACCACCTGCTAAAATTACACCTAATGCAGATGATAACGCCAGTGATTGAACTACAGCAGCAGCCCCCGAAAGAATACCGCCGAGAACTTCTCCAACGATTGGTATCGCCAAGGCTGCACCTGCCAGCATTTCCAGTACAAATGCTGCTGACTGGCCAATCACAGCTAAAGCTCCTAGTTTAGTTGCAAGCAATCCAAAAGAGCCATTGGCCTCCCAAGCATCATCGCTTGCAGTACACATCTGTTTTGTTGGCCCATCACAGAGGTCTTTTCCTCCCGATGAACCCGTCGTAGCCGGTTGTGCCGGTGCTGTTGTATTCACACATACATGAGCACTCGCACGAGTACCCCCACCGCCACTACACGTTGGCGCTGTCTTCGTTGGCGCTGGTGTCCTCACCGGCACCTTCGCAACAACTGTGGGCCGTGCGCCAGGGGTTTGCACATAGACCGACCCACCGCTGATCCAAGCACTATCGCCACTATCATCAACCCAACGTTGTCCTGAAGGATCAACACGGTTGAGCGGATTGTTCCCCGCATACACATACGGCGCAAAATCAATCCCCTCAGCCGCCAATCTCCCCAACGGATCATGCGAGATAAAGCGTCCCAACGTCGGATCGTAGGCCCGTACGCTCATCCAGTACAGCCCCGTCTCAGTGTCGTAGCGCACCAGATCGGCCCCATCGTAGCGGTAGGGATTGCTCCAGCCGCCGAAGTTCTCGCTACTGCTGAGCAGTGCGCCGAAGGCATCGTAGCTATAGCTGGCGACGACGGTGCCACTGCTATCCGTTAAGGCGACCACATCGCCATGCCCGTTGTACACATAGTAGTAGCGATTACCTGTGGATGGGTTGCCTAGCACGACGCTGGCTGGCCTGCCACTGTTCTCGTAGGTGAACGTGGCAAGGGGATTGCCGGAACTGTCCGTCTGCTCCGAGAGATGGCCCAGCGCGTAGACATCCTTGATGGTCGTACTGGGAGCAGTTACCGTCTTGGAGATGCGGTTGCCAGTGGGCTGGTCCACGTCGGTCAAAACGAATTTTCAAGTAAGATGATTTACAGCAGCGACATATTTCTGCCAGAGCCACCAAGCCATCATTGGATAGCCAAACCCTGCGACAAACCCACCAACACCGCTAATAGCAGCTTGGACGTCAACCGGGATACTTCCACTTAATAATGGAGGAAACTGCTCATTAAATCCCCATACACATAACATAATAGCTGCCACTATTGTTGGCCATCCTGCCCACCAGCCATTAGATAACTCTCCTTCTTTTTTCAAGCTCTGTTGCAGCAGTAAATTCACTTGCAATCTTTGCTTTTTGTATATATAAGCAAGAAAAGACCAGTAAATCCCAAAAACCAGATTGAGTACAGCACTCGCGTAAAAGAAAACAGCCAGTGAGTGAATAAGAGCCATTGCGACAGTAAACGCAATAGCAAAAACAACAGAAATCAGTAGATTTCGTTCTGTTATCAACGTTTTTCTCCTCGTTTGCTTGTAAAAATGGATCGCAAGTTAATAGAAACAAACAGTATGTGAGGGAGCTTTTGGGAAGCAAGAATTCTCCCCAAAAGCTTACCTCTTCTTTTCTCACACTGGAACTGGTAGATCTCACCAATTCCAGTTTTTCCTGGAGAAACCTCTTACTTGCAACCCTTAATTGCATAAGCCAAACATTGGTCATGCAATCGTATGGGATCCATTTTAGCCAACTGGTCGGGAGTTAGCAGTTGAATGTACCTCCCTAACCCTTTAAAAAACAGTACAGCACTGGCGATTGCGAACTTGAAGCCGTCCTTCACAGCTCCCAGAATAGGATCCGCCATCGCGGAGAGCACCCACATAAAACCCATGAATCCTTGCGCCATAGCTAGAAATGCGCTTACACCATGTAACATTTTTGCCATTCCACTCAGCCAATTGGGCGTATAGCCCAATGCATCTGCTATGTGGCCTCCGAGATTTGCTAGATCTGGTACAATTTGGAAGGTAATAATGGAAATGGCAGCAAACCAGGTTCCAGCAGCTATCGCACCCCAGAGGCCGATTCCATCCCCAGCAAGGGCCCCTATATCTATCCCGATATTTGTAGCAGCATTTTGCTGCGCGATATATCGGGTGATAAGCGTTTTGTCGAATGCCCCACAAGCGGAATCACAACTAGGTTGGCTAGTCGATTGGGGCGGTGGTATTTTTTTAGACGGTGGAACAACACATGGAGGACGCCAGTGTGTAGCACACGTCGATGGCGGATTCTTAACAACGGGTTGCTTACCAGCCAGAGGGCATCCAGAGAGAGTGGGATCTGCTTCACAGTCGGTTAAAACCCCGCCACAATCACCCACACCGCACGTAAACCTCTGTCCCGACGGGTCCACCCGAATCAGCGGATTATTCCCTGCGTACACATACGGCGCAAAATCAATCCCCTCAGCCGCCAAGCGTCCCAATGGATCATGCGAGATGAACCTTCCCAACGTCGGATCGTAGGCCCGCACGCTCATCCAGTACAGCCCCGTCTCGCTATCGTAGCGCACGAGGTCGGCACCATCGTAGCGGTAGGGATTGCTCCAGCCTTCTAACGTCTCGCTACTGCTGAGTAGTATTCCGAAGGCATCGTAGGTGTAACTGGCCTTGGGAGTGCCACTGCTATCCGTTAATGCTACCACATCGCCGTGCCCGTTGTACACATAGTAGTAACGGTTGCCGGTGGCTGGGTTGCCTAGCACGACGCTGGCGGGTCTGCCACTATTCTCGTAGGTGAACGTGGCGAGGGGATTGCCTGCGCTGTCGGTCTGCTCCGAGAGATGGCCCAGCGCGTAGACATCCTTGATGGTTGTACTGGTAGCAGTAACCGTCTTGGAGATGCGGTTGCCATCGGCATCGTAGGTAAACTGGACCTTGTTGCCAGTGGGCTGGTCCACTTCGGTCAG
>JBDTBU010000214.1:0-2800 GCA_039923935.1 Ktedonobacteraceae bacterium
TTCGACTATGAAGATTATGTATTTGAGGCTATTAAGGCTGGTGCTATGGGCTACCTGCTCAAAGACGTACCCGCCACCGAACTGATGGCGACTATTCGTCAGGTGCACGCAGGCGAGCCATCCATCCAACCCAAGATTGCGAACAAACTCTTGATCGAATTTGGCCGCAAAGGTCGTCCCACTACGGGACAAGGGCGCTCAACCCTGCAAGATGAACTAAGTCCACGGGAAATCGAGATTCTCAAGTTGCTTGCTGAAGGGGCAAGTAATCGCAAGATCGCGGAGAAACTCGTTCTGGCCGAGGGCACTGTGAAAAACCATGTCTCCAACATCCTGAGTAAGCTCCATATTGAGAACCGCACCCAGGCCGCTCACTTGGCACGCGAGCGCAAACTGCTCTAAAAAGGGAGAGAGAAACCATGTCAGCACATTTCGACGTAGAAAAAGATAATGCCCGCTTTTTGCGCAACTTCAAACATGTGCTGCTAGGGTTTGTTCTCCTCATAGGTCTCTTTCTCGCTACATTAACGTATTCCATCCTGAAGGATAATCCCAGTTACATCCATGATTGGCGCAGTGTCACCTGTATTGTGCTGGCCGTTAGCGCTTTCTTACTCTATGCGCTCTCAACGCGGTTTGGATTGGACTGGCCTCCACCATGGCCTTCTGCTGTGAGCCTATGGAGTGGTCTGTATCTCGTGGTATTCCTGCTCACGCTCATCAACAACTTCTTTCTGTGGGCTTTCTATGTAGTTTTTGCCAGCAGCTTTGCCATGTTTGGTGGGCGGCGCTTGCTGATCGCAGTGAGCATCATGGCTCTTACGATGCTTGGTTTTGAGGGCTTATTGACTTGGCCGCTACATGGGGATGCATTTATAGGCATTGTTAGTCAAGCCATGCCTCTTTTCAGCATGACCGGTTTTATCATCCTGTTCCAGCGTTTGGTAACAGAGCGATTTGAACGCAATGAACTGTTTCAGAAACTGGATCAGGCGAATAGCGAGCTAGAAGAAACACAACGTCAGTTAGAGCAATCTGTGGCTCAGGAGCAGGAACTTGCGGTCTTGCGTGAGCGAACGAGGCTGGCACGCGAGATGCACGACACCATCGGCCATGCTCTGGTCCTTATCTCCGTCAAGCTTGAAGCGGCCCAGCGGCTACGCGGACGTGATCCTGAACGCTGTGACCGCGAACTAGAATCCACCAAGGAGATTGCGCGTGAAACGATGACCGCGTTGCGCTCCTCCATCGCTGACCTACGCTCTCCCGCATTGGAGCACGAACATATCAATCACGCGCTCAGCCGCTCGGTCAGAGAATTTGTCCAGCGTAGCGGCCTGCACATCACCTACACTTTCCAGGCAGATATCGACTTTCTCCCCGAAGCCATTGAAGAAATCCTCTGGAAGGTGAGCCAGGAAGCATTTACCAACATCGAAAAACATGCCCATGCACGTCATGTGCACGTGCGTATCAGTCGGCAGGATGAAAAATTGCTTCTGCATATTCATGATGATGGCATCGGCTTGCCCCCCGCAGTATACCAATCCCAGCAAGATGGCCGCTTTGTATACAGCAGCCCCAATGGTCACTATGGGCTGCGTGGCATGCTTGAACGTGTAGAAGCTCTGGGTGGGTACTTTGCGCTGCACTCTGGCAAAGAGCAGGGAACAACCATTGAGATTGAACTACCGCTTGCGCACCGGTTGTAGCATCTATACACCTCTTTTTTTGTTTTAAATAGCGCAATATATTCAGCAGCAGCCAGTGGACATAATTCCACATGTGAGCGTTCCGCCCACACATGGGCACGTCCATTAAAGGGGATGCTCACCAGAGCCTCCGACAGCACCGAGACCCAGCCCCAGCAGCAAAGCCACGAGATAGACCACGCCCTGTTCCCACATGAGGATCATGGCGACTTGGCGCGGGGCCATACCCAATGCCCGCAAGACCGCGAAATTGGTCAGGCGATTGGCGGTGCTGATCGATTGGTATGGAAGACAGTATAAACGATATTCGTCAATTTAAACACCCCACGCAGCCGATGTCGTCCCTCTCCATCGAGAGATACCGAGCGCTAACACCGATAGAGTGGGTGAGTTTGGTCGAGTGACTACAATAGAACCAACGATATATTGATGCTTATCGTTGCAAAAAGAACGAGGAGACAAGGTATGGCTAAGAAAACCCAGCTTCGTCACTACAGGCCAAGCGTGCTGTGGCGCGAAACCAATCGAGCCAAGCAACACACCCAGATGCCCTTAAACTCGCCGCGCCTAGCAAAAAGCAAAGAGTCCAAACAAACAGAGCAGAACGCACAAGCACAAAGCCAGAGGACGAATACACGACCTTGGCAAGTATGAAGAACATATTATGTAACAACAAGTGTGTGAAAGGCAAGAGACTGTGAAAAATACATCACAAGCAGCGAGACGGCGCGAGGGCGATCAGCGTGCAACAACGCGTCGTGAAATCCGGCGGGACAAGGACGCAGCCAGAGCAGCCAGCGGAACAGGTTCCCCATCGCCAAGTGTTGCTCCCATGAAAGGCACACAGCAACGCGAAGAGCATAAAATGCGCGATGCTAAAAAAGCGGAGAAAGGATCAGCACAGGCATAGCTCCTTCTACGCCAAAGACAGACGTGAGAGCCGTCTTCCCCTTGTATGTAGAGGCTATGCCGCATCGCCAACCTGCCGGATTGGACCTTCTGCAAGCACGCGGACCAGTGCAGCCACCACATAGGGATCAAACTGAGACTCAGAGCTTTTGAGCAAGGCATGCAGAGCCTCGACGGTA
>JBDTBU010000215.1:0-11283 GCA_039923935.1 Ktedonobacteraceae bacterium
CGGGCACTGGCAACTGATCCTGCTATTGTCATCGCCGACGAGCCAACGGGTAATCTGGATGCAAAAAACGGCGCAAACGTGCTTGCACTGATTACCCGCCTGCGCGAACAAACAGGCAAGACCTTTATTATCGCCACCCATGATCCCGTTGTCGCGGCACATGCAGACCGCTCTCTCCGCATCGTCGATGGTCAGGTTGCGGAAATAGAAGGGAAAAGTGGGCATGAAAACCTCGATGTACTTTAAATACACCTCACGATCATTGTTACGTGGCGGCCAACGCACCATTCTGGCCATCTTTTGTGTGGCCGTGGGCGTAATGGCTGTGGTATCGCTGCAACTGGTGGGCTTTATGCTGCAAAATTCGCTCACATCGAATGTACGTGCGAACAATGGCGGCGATATCGCACTGAACGCCTCTAGCTCGCCGCTCAAGCCCGCCGATCTGGCCTTCTTTGCTCAGTTGCAGAAACGCGGCACGATCACCAACTATACCGCCTTAATCAATGCTCACGGCTCCCTGAGCGTGACGGCCCAGGCGCGACAATCCTTCGGCATTGAAGCGGTTGATCCTGGCAAGTTTCCACTGGTGTCGCAGCCAGACTTTGCACAACCCAACAATGGTACAGTATCCAAGTTGCTCGCGCACAATCAGGTGATTGTCACGCAGAGTTTCCTGGATACCTACCACAAGCGTCTGGGCGATACGTTTGCGGTCTATACCAAGACAACAACTGGTTCCGGCCAGACGCTACACGTTAAACTCGCAGGCGTGATTGCCAACACAGGCATGTTTACCCAGGCCAGCAATCTTCTGCTCATGGCGGCACACGACTATCTGGCAGCAGTTCCCGCCGCGTTCAACAGCTATAGTTCTGTCAGTGTGACCACAACAGACCAGGCGCACACTGACGCGGCTTCCAGAGCCATCAACGCGCAATTCCCGTTGATCTCTACCCAAACAGTCGCCGAGATGCTGAAATCCGAACAGTCCTCTATCGACATGATTAACAAATTCCTGGAGATCGCGGGTCTGCTCGCACTGCTCATTGGTGGTGTAGGTATTGTCAACACTATGCAAGTCCTGCTCTCGCGCCGCACGACTGAGATTGCCATGCTCAAAACCACAGGCTACCGACGTAGAGATCTCGCCCTGCTCTTTGGTCTAGAAGCTGGCTTGCTCGGACTAGCCGGCGGCATCGTTGGGGCTGCGGCAGCGACAGGCGTGAGCTATATTGTGCACAACCTGTTGCAAAATATCGGCCTCAATAGCACCTTCATGCTCAACCCCCAAATCATTGGTGGCGGCGTCGCTATCGGCGCTGCAACGGCCCTGATCTTTGGCCTGCTACCCATCGTCCAAGCTGCAAATATACGTCCGTTGAACGTTGTACGCAACCAGGAGAAGCAGGGCGCGAGCGGCTTCGCACTGACATTCGTGCTGCTCGTTGTACTCTCCATCCTGTTCTGTCTCCTCGCCACCGTCATTCTCAAAAATGACATCGTGCTGGGCATCGAGACAACCTATGGCACGCTGGCCTTCCTGTTAGTGCTCAGCGCCTTCTTTGGTCTGGTTGTCTTTATCGTAAGCAAACTGCCCGTTCCAGAGCGTTTCCAATCTAGGCAAATCCTGCTTGTGCTTTCAGGGATGCTGCTTTCGACGCTGGCTTTCCTGGTACTCCCAATCTTTGGAATTGGCTTGCTGGCGGTCTCACTGCTGGGACTCGTGATCGGCTTCTTGCCACGCGACTGGAAGGTCAACATAAAAATGGCGCTACGCAACCTTGGGCGACAACGAGCACGCACCACGACAACCTTGCTGGCGCTGTTTATCGGTATCTTTGGCATTGGGCTGGTCGTGGCTCTGGGTCAGGACATACAAACACGCCTCAGCGATTCCCTGGCCCAGAGCACACCCTATAATCTGGTCGCCACCACATCTGGTCAGGATACCAACACGCTCCATGCACGTTTGAACACCATTCCAGGGATCACCAGCAGCCGCGAAGATCTCTTTACAATGGTCATGCCCAGTGCCATTAACGGCAAATCGCTCCAACAAGCGCTCCCAACAGGCAATAATCGCCTAGCGATGGTGGCCCTGCTGAGTCAGATTGAGGGCTACAACACGACGCAAAACGCGTCATCGTTGAAGATGATCCAGGGCCGCAACCTGAACACCGGGGATGCAACAACCAATAATGTCATCATCAGCGAAATGCTGAAGGATACAAGTGGGTTTCATACAAATCTCCGAGTTGGCAGCACTATCACCTTCATCGGCAAAAACGGCAAAACGAGCAAGACCGTGACAATTGTTGGCATCATCTCACATACCAGCAATTACACGACGCTAGCCAAAATCTTGGCCCCAGTCTCACTCATCAACGCGCTGAGTCTGCCCAACAATAAGGCCAACCCGGTCTTCTCCCTGAAAGTTGCTCCCGCGCAGACTGACCATGTTAACGTGCCCAGTGGCGCTTCGACGGTCTTTTATATGAAAGTGACCGCCGCACGACTTAACGCCGCACAAGACACGTTGGGACGCATCGTCCCCAACGCTTCCGTCCAAAACCTAGCTGACACGGCCACGTCCTTGATCCAACAACTCAACAGCATGTTGGATGTGCTGATCGCAATTGCCTCGCTCTCAGTGCTTGCCGCGATCATCATCATTGCGAACACCGTAGCTCTAGCCATGCTGGAACGCAGACGCGAGTTGGGTATCCTCAAGTCGGTGGGCTATACCAGCGGCACAGTGCTGAGCGGTGTGCTGATTGAGAACGGCATTGTCGGCGCAGTTGGCTCGTTCATCGCCGCATTGTTGGCGGCAGGTAGCGTGACCCTGATCGGCAATCAGATCTTCAATCTCACGTTGCATATGTCGCCGCTGATTGTCGTCAGTCTGATAGGTGGCTCGGCGCTCCTCGCAATGCTCATCGCAACTCTGGTCGCCTGGGGCGCGGTCCGCGTGCGCCCACTGGAGGTGCTACGTTACGAGTAGAGTACTCAACAGAAGGAGCTGGTCTGTTTTCGAGTTGTAACTGGAAAACAGACCACATCCTCCTTTTATAGATATCTTTTGTTATAATCATTGCTTGGTGCATCTCCCATATATCTTGGCAAACGAACTGCGGGTCGAAATGCTCGTTATTGGTCGCACGTCGCAATCCGTGAGCAGGCACGCTTGTTCAGACAACCGTGTTTCGCTTAGCCTCGTCTGGGCGATGTTCGGGATGCATCATTGCCAGCACGCCCTCTTCATCCTTGTTCTGCGCGATGTATCCCGCAGGCGCTTCATCGATCTGCCAGACATGGCCTTTGAGGATGATATAGCGCCACTCCAGATCGGGGCTATTGTTAAAATCGGCGGGTGTGGCTGTCTTCAACAAGTCGCGCACATCATCCGGGATCGGATCAGCTAGGTCAAGTTCGCCAGCGAGAAGGCGCTGTATATAGGTGGACATCACCTGATCGGGATCTTCGCGGTACAGAACATGCTGCATATTTTTCAGATTATGCAGTGCATTTTCACGATATTCTGGGATCTGCAAATCGTGCAGGATACGAAAGCGCAGTGCAGTAAAAAAGCTATATTGCACCAATCCACTACACACAAAACGCATGACATGTGCCTCTGGATCGCCTTTTGCATCCCATTTTTTGAAAAAAGTGGCCAGCGCATCTGCCGCCTCAGCGACCTGTGGGATCTCACTCAAATGACGCCGAGCGACACGCTCAACGTAGAGCGAGGCCAATTCCCACACAACCTTATGGTCATAGAGACCGTGTATCTGATCCATAGCTATGCTGCGTACATGCTGTAAATAGTCAATACCATGCCTATCTTCTGGGTTGCACGAATCGCATTGGGCTGTGTCATGCGCACTCTCGACATACCAATCCAGCTTTGGCCGCATAATACCCACGGTGAATTCATCGAAAGGCATCACCTCATTGCGCCAACTAGAGAGAATTACGCCTTTCGTTTTGGCCTCGATCAAAAAGGTATTTTCCAGACCCTTTGACGGATCGTTTACCATATAGACCAGGGCCGAATGGCTCCATTTACTATTGGTAGCTGCGCGGATTAAATGTGCAAATAGTTCTTTGTGACTGTGGTTTATACGCAGCAACACATCAGAGATGTGCAGGCGGGGGCCATCTGCGCCATGCTGCATAAAATACTCAAGTGGGTCTTGCGAAACCAGGGTAGCACGATACGTCATCGATGTTCGCTGCCTTTCAGAAATACTCTCGCTCTGCATAATATTATACACTTTTTGCACGTTTATAGACCAGCTAAAGATACAATAACTGCGCGGGGCACCTCGTTCTGTGGCTAATTGCACGATCAGTAACATGGGAAGTTTCCTCTTGCGTGCGGGCCAACAACGATAGATAATACTGTACAGTATAGAAAGGATTTCCTGAAATGGTACTTCTTCTTGATCTCGGTCTAATAGTTCTCGGCGCGGTACTTCTGTTATATGGGGCCGATTGGTTTCTCGATGGGGTGCGCGATCTTTCACGTGTGCTTGGACTCAGCACGCTGGTCCTGGGCGTTATTCTTGTTGGCCTGGAGCCGGAAGAAATGCTCACTGCGGCCCTGGCCTCTGGGCGCGGCCTGCCTGCACTGGCGATCAACAACGTCATCGGCACCAATGTTACGATTATCACCTGCGCACTCGGCCTCTCAGCAATGCTCGCACCGATTATTTTGCCCAAGAGTATACGCCGCTTGGCCCTCTTGGCTACACTCGTCTCGCTGATCCCCATCGCTCTGCTCTTCACGGGCTTTGTCAACCGCCTGGAGGGGGCGCTGCTGCTCACTCTCTTCGCTGTCTACACGTTCTTTTTGCTGCGTATGGATCGCAATGTACTCAAGCATACCCTGGAAGATGATGACAACGATGATGACAAAAAGACCCCTAACCCTAAGCCTGGCCACACTTGGCGACTTGTGGGCCTGACTCTGTTAGGGCTGGTCGTCATGAGTGGTGGTGGCTATCTGCTGGTCGAGGGTGCGCAACGTTTTGTGAGCACAACTGGCCTGGGGGCTGGCATTGTGGGTGGAACAATTGTCTCGCTAGCCGCTGCCTCGGAGATGATTGTTCTGGGCATCACTGCCGCACGCAAAGGGCAGTCCGAGGTGCTTGTCGGCGGCATTCTCGGCTCATTCGCCTATAACCTGCTGGTCACGCTGGGTCTAGCTGCCGTGGTCAATCCCCTGCCCGTCGATTTCCACCAGACACTGATCCCGCTGATCTTTATGCTCGTCTCTCATCTCGCCCTGCTCGCACTAATCTGGCGTGGACGCTTCGGGCGAGTCGCTGGTAGTGTATTTGTGCTGGGATATGTGACGTATCTTGCGCTGGTATTTATTGTGCGCTAAATCGGTGTTTTCAATCAATGCACGTAGGCTGTGAGAAAGATGCCCCACATTCTTACCACAGCCGTTGCAATCGATACGTTTGCTTTTTTTGACATACTATGGTATAATTGGAACAAGAATTCAACGCAGAGTTAACACGAAATCAAAGCGTTCCGTTTTGTCACGCGTCAAAAAGAATAGCATAGTATATAGAAATTCGTTGATTATCCCCTGACGGGAAAGGAGCTGACACCATGAATATCATGCAGCTCACACAAACCATGCATCTTTTTCCACCTACTCCCATGAAAACAAAGCGAGTGCAAGGGCAACCGACGCTGCCAGGTCTGGAAGCCGAGCCAGAGAAGTTGCCGGAGGTGACGAATCGTCAAATTGCCGAGATGCTCTCGAATATTGCTGAGATCCTGGAGATCCAGAACGCCAACCCCTATCGCACTCAAGCGTATCGCAATGCCGCGCGTGGGGTGCTGGACCTGACAGAACCAGCAGCGACGATCTTAACTCGTGGCGAGTCTCTGCCTGTACCCGGCCTTGGGCAACGCTTGCGCGAGCGTATTACTGAGCTTGTGGAGACCGGGGGTATGACGTTCTATAGCGATCTGTGCCTGCAATCGCTGCCACGCGGCGTGCGCTCGCTGATGGCCGTACCTTTTGTAGGAGTGCGTACCGCTATCTGTCTCTACAAAGAGTTGGAGATCGATACGCCCGAAAAACTC
This sequence comes from Ktedonobacteraceae bacterium, assembly GCA_039923935.1. Classification (GTDB taxonomy): domain Bacteria; phylum Chloroflexota; class Ktedonobacteria; order Ktedonobacterales; family Ktedonobacteraceae; genus Paraktedonobacter. The sequence goes on from JBDTBU010000215.1 coordinate 6,112, forward strand.
TGGAACGCTACCCGCCAGCAGCGCATCCGCCAACTTCCCGGCTTCGGCGTACGCAGCGAGGCACGCCTGCAAGAAGCTGTTGAGCGATTTCTGGCTCGTAAAAAAGGCGCATCTCTCAGCGATGTAGCGTAATCTTACACTCAAAATATTCAAGCATTTCTCTAGGAAACTCTACAAATAGCTCTGCTGTTTTAGAAAGTTCTCCAGAGAAATGCTTTTTGTTTGGGCTATGGGGTTTAAGACCAGTCCCCACGCTCGATCAGCGCAATAAAACGCTGCTCCAACTCGGTGGTACGCGGACCCGGCTGGCCGGAGCCGATAATCTGCTCATCGATGCGCACCACTGGTGTGATCTCTTTGGAGGAAGAGGTCACAAACGCCTCATCAGCCTGCGCCAGTTCCGCCAGAAGAATGGGCCGCTCTTCGATAGAGAAACGCCCGCGTGCCAAGTCTAACACCATATTACGCGTAATACCGATCAAAACCTCTTCGCATGGAGTTATCAGCGTATCACCACGAAAAAGAAAGAAATTGCTGCGTGTAGCCTCCTGCACATGTCCCAGCTTATTCACAAATAGCGCATCGTCTGCCCCACAGCGGGTCGCTTCTTTGAGTGCGCGTATTGCCGAAGTGTAGTTGGAGGTTTTGGCTTCCGGGACTTCACGCTGCAAACGTGTGGTAATCAGGAAGGAGCCTTTGGCAAAACGTTGCATATCGCGCTCGCCTAGTGGACCGATCATCACAATCAGCTTCGGCCTGCCTACAGCCATCACGCCATCCTCGCTCTCGCCGCCCGTTACCAGCATACGCACCGCCGCGTGTGGATAGGGATTGCGCTCGATAATCTCACGCACCACGTCAGCAATCTCCTCAGATGTACGAGGGAGTTCCAGATCAATCATCTCCGCCGAACGAGCGAGCCGCTCCAGATGCTCCCCCAGGTGAAACGGGCGACGATCATAGGTACGCAGCGCCTCAAATGCGCTATACCCCCGCAAAATACCGATATCGTTAATGGAAATGGTCGCTCGGTCAGGATGGACCCACGCCCCATCCATGTACCACCAGGCATTGTTATCCATGATAGAGTGCTCCCTTCAATCAAAATCATCTTCCCTAATCATACCGCTTCCGTTCTCAAAACGAAAGGAGCAAAAAGTTGCTGGACAAAGCAGATAAGAAACCATCGCTCTCTCGACATCCCGAATCTCGTGCACCTGCTTCTTTTATTCCAATAGTCCTATCTGTCTCTCTCAATAAACAGACATATGTAGCAAATTATCATCCAAAAACGATATATATATAGTGAAGAATAAATCGAACAAAGGATAAAGAATGAGCCTGGAGCAGATTGAAACAGATCCACCAGATGAGTTGATATATTCCAATTTAATACATGCAAAACAGGAGCAGGCAGCCCCCTGGCGGCGTCCACATGCCCGGCGTATCCAATACAAATATATCCGAAACAAGCACAAACGAGCGCATACTGTTACATTACGAAAAATGCAGATACGAAGAACGCTATTGAGCATTTTCTGTTGCCTGTTAGTCATTCTTATCTCTAGCGGTCTGGGCGAGTCTTTTAGCTACTATCAGAGCCTATTACCGAGTGTGCAGGGGCTAGCAAGTAAGCAGTTTGACCAGTCTACACACATCTATGACCGTAACGGCAATCTCCTCTATACTCTCTATAATCCAAAAGAAGGGCGTGGTACACCTATCAGTTACACGCAGATCCCTGGTATCCTGCAAGATGCACAAATTGCTGCTGAGGACAAAACCTTTTGGACCAATAGTGGAGTAGATCCAACAGCTACAGCACGTTCAGCTATTGTAGATTTGATTGCCAAACAAGCAGAGACGGGAGCGAGCACCCTTACTCAGCAAATTATCAAGAATCTCAGCGGAAACAAAGATGTGAGCGGGCAGCGCAAACTAAACGAGGCCATGCTGGCTATTGGGCTGACTCAAGAGTATCCCAAGTGGAAAATCCTGGAGATGTATTTCAATATCGCGCCCTACGGTGCGCAAGAACTGGGAGTTGAGTCTGCGGTGCAGGATTATTTTGGCCTGATACCAGAGTGCGACGCTCAGTTTAACTGCATCCCGGCAACAGCGTTCCTTGATCGAGATTTGTCTCATTGCAGTGATCCACATCACATCTCAACGTGCCAGAGCGAGCCTCTGTTAGCCCTGGCGCGTGCTTCACTCCTGGCTGGCCTACCACAAAATCCAGTCAACTTTGATCCGACCATCGCGCCGGGTAATCTATCTGCATTGCTAGTACGTCAGGATTACGTACTCAATCAAATGCTCAAACTAAACATGCATATCAACCTGGGTATGGGCGATCATGAGCAGGATAAGGGTGCAATTACAGCAGATACAGTGCGACATGTCGAGGCGCTGAGCAAGCAAATCCAGTTTATAGGTTTTCAGAACAGGCTCCTGGCTCCGCACTTTGTCTGGTGGGTTATTTATGAACTGGCTAACGCTTTAGGTAACAATCAGGATATCGATCCGCGCACCGGACTTTCGATACCCGGCCTTCGGTTGTTGCTAACCGGCGGCTTCAATATCCGCACAACGCTCGATTTACATTTGGAACAGTATGTCGAGCAGGCAACGCAGCGCCATCTCTACCAGCCAGAACTCCAAAAATTGACCGGCCAGGTTCTGACACTGAGCAAGGATCGCAACATCCACGATGCTGCAACGGTAATCATGGATTCTCATACTGGGGAGATCCTGGCGATGGATGGTAGCGCGAACTGGCGTGACAGCGATCCACGCGTTGGGGGAGAGTTGAACGCAGCGCTCACGCCACGCCAACCAGCTTCAACCTTCAAGCCAATCATTCTGGCCTCAGCCTTTGAGATGGGCTGGTATCCTGGTATCACTTTGCAAGACAAACGAACATATTTCCCGATTGGTGCGCCACAGAAGCAGTTCGTGGCCTCGTATAATACCTACGAACCAACCGACTATGGCAGTACCTATAGCAACATGACCACCAACCTCGATTTTGCTATGTCAAACTCACTAAATGTTCCGGCGGTCAAAGCCTATATGTATGCTGGCAAACAGCAGGTTTATGCTATGGCACAACGGCTTGGCATCACAACAATCCAGCCCAAACAGGTCAATCCGACCATCGCGCTCGGCACAGCAGAGGTACCATTATTGCAAATGGTCGGAGCCTATCAAGTTTTTGCCAATGCAGGCATACGCGTACCACCGCACAACATTCTCGATATTTCAGACAATTATGGGCATCGCCTCTACCATTACGATCCCACACATCCAAATGGCACGCAGGTGCTCAGTCCGCAAATTGCGTACCTAATTACCTCGCTTCTTTCGGACGAGTCTGCTCGCAAGTATGAATTTCACAACGATCATAATCTCTCCATGTGGGACTGGCCGCTTCCTGACCACACGTTCCCTGATGTTGCAGCCAAAACAGGCACAACTGACAACTTCAAAGACAACTGGACCATTGGCTACACACCCGATCTCGTGGTAGGCGTATGGTCCGGCAACGCCAATAATATCGGAGCCACCGATTCAATCGGTTTGACTGGGGCCGCGCCGCTCTGGCATAGCGTCATCGAGTATGCCAGCGGTCACTGTAATCAGGCAAATGACCAGATAGCATGCCCACCGCCCGACTTCGACTATCCTGACCGACATTTCAACATCCCTCCTGGCCTAACTCAACAGGAAGTCAACACCTACAATGGTCTAGCTGGCTACGGCTACAAAAGCTGGATGATTAATGGAGAGCAACCAATGCAAAACGGATAGCAAAGTCGTCCCTCTCCTATTCGTGTTTGAGCAGCTTATTCAAGCTGATTTTAAATAATGTACACTTGCTTCACATCATTGTGCTTGAGGTACAGCATAGCGCAGCCCGATCCCTGATGTAGTAGCCGATCAAACTCTTCAGACGACATCCCTGGCTCACATGTGTGTATATTCAGACTACAGAACTCCCTTCTCTTTCAGCCAATGCACAAACGTATCAGGCACGCTCATGGTCGAGAGGCGGCTCTGGCGGACCAACAACCAATCGTCGAAGAGGTGGCTGTCTTTGATTTCGCGCAGGGTTACAGGCTGAGAGAGTCGGCGCACAAAGGCGACATCGACAAGCCAACTTTTGCTCTCGTTGGGGTCCGGGCGTGGCTCAGAGGTAGCGCGTGCCAGACCCACAAGCGCGGCCTTGCCCATGCTGTGATAAATCAGGATATCGTCACCCGGCAACATGCTCTGGATCACGCGTACAGCCTGAGCGTTGCGCACACCATCCCAGGTGGTGGTCTTGTCTCGTGCAAGATCCTCAATTGAATAGGTTTGCGGGTCAGTTTTCGCGAGAAAATAGGTCATGGTTCTGTATTCTTCCAACTTATTTCGTATTCTCTACGTATATATAGAGTGTAGTCGAAGTGATCACCGACGCAACTACAAAACAGAGCATAACATAACTCCTATACTGTTGGGAAGCGGTTATGCAAACAAAATACCGTAGAGATAACGTGCAAACACATGCACAGCAAGAGATATAGAGGAAAAACATGACACAGACAGACCCCAACCCCACAAAATCGACAGATATTATTGAAGAGTTGCAGGTTATGGGCGAACAGTTGCTTGCTAAAGTCAAAGAATTGGCCCGCGAAGGCAACGTGCGCCGCATCCGTATTAAGCACGATGGACGCGTCATCCTGGAAATCCCGCTGGCAATTGGCCTAGTGGGCGTGGCCCTGTACCCAACTTTCGCGGCTATCGGTGCGATGGGTGCACTCATCGCGCAGTGCTCCATCGAGGTTGTGCGTACCGAGCAGCCCAGTGCTCCCCAAGAGCCAGTACAATCGCCCGACGAGCCTACGCCGGGACTCTAATTATGCGAGCGCTCACCGCTCCTCAAGCCGATACATACCATTCAGAGACCAGAGCTTATAGCCCTGGTCTTCTTTCTTTTTTGGCGTGAAACACGGTATACTACGAGAAGAAGTTGGAAAACAAGGAGATTTTTATCATGCCTGTCCCTACACACGAACAATTTCATGCCTATGCCACTATCCACGAACAGATCGCCGCAACTATTGCCGAACTCACATCCGCACAACTGCAAAGCAGCCCGGCCTCTGGCGATTGGAGTATTCACCA
>JBDTBU010000216.1:0-7189 GCA_039923935.1 Ktedonobacteraceae bacterium
TTGTGAAAGGTTGCGGCGATGGTGGACCAATAGGGTGGAATGGTTTTGATTAGCGAGACCAAATTGCTGGGACCAACAAGATCGATGGAGCAGCAGAAAAGATCAGGCGTGAATGTGGCTCCGACCAGGGCCGCGTAGCCGCCATAGGAGCCACCATAGATCGCGACTTTCTTAGGATTAGCAATGCCCCGCTCAACGGCCCAGTTGACGCCATCCACAAGGTCGTAATGCATATTACGGCCCCACTCGCGATCACCCGCGTTCAGAAACTCTTTGCCGTAGCCCGTCGAGCCACGGAAATTGACCTGCAAGCAAGCGTACCCTCGATTAGCGAACCATTGTGCCGTCGGTTCGTAGCCCCAAGCATCGCGTCCCCAGGGACCGCCGTGAACATACAGCACCATTGGCAGATTCGTGTGTGGCTTATCGGTTGGCAAGGTCAGGTAGCCGTGAACGGTCAAGCCATCTCTGGCCGTGAAGGAGACGGGTTCTCTGAGCGCCAGTGTATAACTGTTTAAATCAGGCTGGTTGTCGAAGAGGAAGGACGCTTTTTTGCTCGTACGGTCATAGGCATAGAAAGCGACTGGCCCGTTATCAACGGTAAAGGCGATAGTCCAGGTTTGATCGGCGTCATCGCGGTTGAGGATAGAGAAGTCGCCTCGGTGAGTCTGGCGAATCCGTTCAAAATCCCCTTTGATCGACTCATCCAGCACGGTCCAAGTGACGCGATCTTTGTTGAAGGCCACCGCTTGTACTTCGTGGGTGTCAGGGTGAATCACCACCTCGCCCACATCATAGTGAGCATCTTCGGCGAGCACACTGAGTTTGCCACTTGCAATGTTCAGCTTTACGAGGCGTGCTGCATTCACATTGCGCGAATCGTCCATGTAGATGGATTGCCCATCGAGCGTAAAGCTGAGCGCACCACTGCTGAGTGTATCGTCGGGACTCCAGGTAACGATGGATTGCCACTCGCTCTGCTCATCCGCACGCACGCGAAGGCCAGAGCCGCCGTCTGGTGTTGTGATTGCCGCGCCACGTATCTTAAACTGAGCGTCAACTATCCATCTAGCAATATCCCCAGGATTTTGGGCAATCCGTGAAAGTTCACCGGATTTCAGGTCGAGATGGTACACATCGTGAACCTTGGGATTCTCTTTGTTCATACCAATCAGCAACTCGCCGGGAAAATGCTTGTCGCGGGCGACGATCTGCACCTGGACATTCTCAAAGGGCGTTAGATCACGCGTCTGTTTCGTTGCCAGGTTTGTCGCGTAGAGTCGCCAGTTCTCGTTGCCGCCATTATCCTGGACGTAGAGAATGTGCGTGTTATCCGCAGCCCAGAAATACATACGTACGCCACGGTCTATGTCCTGGGTGACGGGCTGGTAATGGGTACCACCAACGGCTCCTACCCAGACATTCAGGACACCATTGACGGGTGCCAGATAGGCCATGTTCTTGCCATCTGGTGAGACCTGGGGGCTGGTTTTGACGGGATTGCCAAACAATATTTCGCGTGGAATCAATTTGGTAACAGGTGTTGCAGTCATACTGGTTCATTCTTTCCCGGTGTTCAACGAACACTATCCGTGTTGTTGGTCCACACTTCTCTGGAACGCATTACGGCACGTATTTACGTATAGTAAACATCATCAAGTCCAGGTAGCGCAAGAGGGCTGGCAGATCGGAAAGAACCGTCTGCCAGCATATGTACGCTTGTTAACTCTATCTCTACGACGTTCCGGTTATACCAGCCCCTCTTCAGCAGCCAGAGTTCCAACCGCACCGGCCACTGCGATGGCAGGAGTAGCAAGCACGCTCTCTGCTTCCGCTGCTGCTTCCTTAACGTTGCGGACAAACGCGAAGCCCACAAAACTCGCGACAATAACCAAGATACCAGCAATGATAAAGATGTCAGTGAAAAGTACGGCAGGATTGGGAAAAGGCGTATGGGGATTCGTAGCGGGATTATCAACTTGCACAAGTATACTCACGGCGAAAGCGGTGATAAAAGCGGAAAAGGTGGCGAGTGCCACAAGTACCCCGACTACCCGTCCGATAATGGAATTAGGAGTGACTTTGAGAACCAACGCACTATAGCTGACATTAAATGCACCAGTGAAGATACCCGTCAGGGCGAAGGAGAGCACGCCACTCAGCACGGTGGTCTGGGAGGCCATCACGAGAAGGCCCAGTCCTGCACCGAGGATGCCCACCAGAGCGAGCACCTTGAGCTTGATAAATTTTGCGAAGATACCAACCAGCAAAGCTCCAATGATACTACCCACGCCGAATCCCGCAGGCAGGAGACCTAAAAGCTTCACACCTTGCACAGGATCAGCATGCATATTCGCAAAGAAAAAACCGGTGGCTACGGAATTAATAGCGGCAGCCCCAGCATTGGCAAAGACGACCATGATCGCGATGCCGAGCAAGATACGCGTGGCAAAAACGAAGCGTACACCATGCCGCAAATCCTTGAAGACTCTACGGACACTGTTGCTGACATCGGCAGACGCGTCAGTTTGCCTGTAGGCATAGGGGTGTAATGCCTCTTTGGGGACACGCAAAAAGAGCAGTGCAGTCGCAGAGACCAGGAAGGATGCAGCATTGACAACGATGGCAATGAGTGGCCCGACGGCAAGAAAGAAGAACGGAGCACCCAGCGCCCCAAGAACTCCGCCTATGCCCAGCAAAACGTTCAGGATGGAGATAACCTGCGGCAGGTTCTTCCTGGCAACGATGACCTGAAGCACTCCGCTTTGCGATCCCCCAAAGAAGCCCTGAGCTGCGATCAACAAGAAATAGCTCACGTAAATGGTGGGGAGGAACGCATCTCTTGCCACGAAGAACGCACCCAAGGGCAGCAGGGCGAGAAATGCTTGTGCGAAATCGGAGATAATCATGGTTGTGCGGCGGTTCCAGCGATCCACGAAGACCCCCACAAAGGGGATAACGAGAAAATTCGCCAGATACGCGACGCCAAAAATAGCCGCCTGGATGATGGCGACCTTCGCGAATGCGGCTGCTTGTTGCGCCGGTGTATGTGCGTCGGTGAGGGTGAGAAAGGTGATCCAAACAATCAGTGTTGAGAAGTAGAAGCCATCGCCGATTAGCGAGATACCTCGCCCGAAAGTAAAGAAGACGGAGTTGCGGTTGACCAGCGCACCTTTGCCTTCCATGACTTGATAGCCGGTTGCGGTGGGGATGGCTACTCCCCGCGTTTGCATGACGCCAGGTTCCTGTTGCATGTTTTTCCCCTTGCTTGGCATACTCGTGAGGCACATCACTGTACCTCCGCCTTTTTTTATTGCCTCTCCGCAATTGGAGAGCAGAGGATGGGAAAACTAGGATAATTAGGGATAGTATACCTGATCCTTCGCAAGCATACATCTGTCAAAGGGCCACTTTAGCAACTCTAGCAATAACTCTCTCTTCAGACGGCCTCTTTGCACGCATGAAGAGAGAGTCGTGAACGTGCCTCTGACCCCAGATGGTAAGGGGGATCAGAGCAGGCCCAGCGTGCGTGCGCGGACCACGGCCTGGACACGGCTACTCACCCCCAGCTTTTGATAGATCGTGTTGATATGCGCCTTGACTGTCCCTGTGACCACAACTAACTCGTCAGCAATCTCCCGATTCTTGCGCCCAACAGCCATCAAATACAGCACTTCACGTTCGCGGCGACTCAAGGGGTCAAGCAGTGGTTGGTCTTCTGCCGGGGACATTAACTGGAAAGATGTTCCAGGGGATGCAAACGCTTTGAGCAGATGAGAGAGAAATGTCAAGCTAATCGTCTGTCCAGGTGTCTTCTGTGTTCGCTGCTGTGTAAGCAGATGCCGCAACAGTTTAGCCATCGGGTTTCCCTCGTTCACAAACAAGCGGACGTATTTCCCAGGCTCAGCCAGAGAGACAGCCTGCCTCAGTGTGCAAAGCGCACGAACGCTATCGCCCTCTAATTGGAGCGCCAATGTTTGCAAAACCATAATTTCGAGCAGCACGCGTACTTTACCCGTCTCCTCAGCAGTCACCCGCAAGCGCTCCAACAAGGCGAGGGCACGTTGTACAGAAGAGCGATCAGCATTGGTTTGGCTCAGCTCAATGAGCACGCGCACCAGCGTCAATTTTTCAAAAATATCACACGTACTGGTTGAGTCTTCAAGGAAATGGTGACGCTCGTGCATCCAGAGCAGTGCTTCGTCCAAACGACCATCTGCCAGACAAAACCTCGCACGACTTGCTGCTACGATAGCCACAAACGCAACATGCCCTGATGTCCGACACACGGTCTCCATCTGTTGCAACCAGAGGTTTGTTGCTTCCCTTTCTCCCTGCACCTGTGAGATCAGGGCCAGAAGAAAAGCAGTGGTGATCAGGATATTAGCTGCTTGGTTTTGCATGCCTAGCTCCCATGCTTGTAAGAGATGTTGCCTAGCTGTCTGCACATCATTCCAATCCCAGAACAGGAACGCAAGGCCAACGTGGGCTAAACTTGAGGCAAAGGCAGAGGGTGCATGTTGGGTGGGAGTGGGCATCAGTATTTGTTGGTAGAGCTTTTCTGCCTGAGAGGGGTTGCCTCGCGTCATACATAACTCTGCCTGCACGAAGATGATATAGGAGAAGAGTAATGGCGTGTGGTCAGCGGCTTGGATGGTGCTGCTCACCTCAGAGATTGCCTGAACGCCCACACTTGTATTGATGCTCCTGGAAGAGACAATCCCTAAAATCAGCGAGACAAGACCACGTAAATGCAGGTTCTCTGTAGGCAAATCCTGAAGAGCTTGGTGGCAAGTGGCGATTGCAGCAGTGAAGTCATTCGAGGTAATCGCATGGATAGCTTGCAAGGCAATGATTTCAGCTTGCAATACGACAACGGTCTCCGGAGGTAATGTTGCTTGGCACACCCGCAGTGCTCGCTCAGCAGCCTCAACCCAGAGGGGAAATGCAGGAATGTGTGAGGTGATAAACATGATCCAGGCAGTACTCATACACAGACGCGGATTGGAGCGAACGATGTAGTCAGGCAAGGCGGCAAGCCAGCTTTGCACCGTCTTGATTTTCCCATATTGAATCAAAGCCGGGGCAGTCTGCTCGATCAGCGCGGTGGCTCGCCTGTCATCGTGTGCTGCCAAGGCATGTTTGATGGCTTCCTCAAGCAAGCCGTGCGCCTCAAACCACTGGCTGGCTCGCATATGCAGGATGGGGAGAAGCTCCGGGTGGGTGCGCTCCAGGTGATGACGCAGTGCCCCGGCAAATAACTGGTGATAGCGATACCAACCGCGTTGCTCATCCTGTAGGAAGCAAAAGAGGTTCGCTCGTTCCAGATGCTCTAGCACGCTTTCCGCATCCGCCTGACCTGTCACGGCACAGCAAAGAGCGCCATTAAAACTATCCAGCAGAGATGTTGCGAGCAGAAAAGATTGGATGTTTTCAGGCTGGGACTCAAGCACTTCCTCAAGCAGATACGCAAGAATATATCGATTGTTTCCAGCAAAGGTAGCCACAAAATGGGCAAGGTCTTTCTGCCCTTGCATCGCAAACGCTGCCAATTGCAAACCCGCAATCCAGCCTTCCGTGCGCTGTTCGAGCATGACAAGCTCTTCTGGTTGTAGTTCCAGTTGCATGACAGAGGTGAACAACATCTCAACCTCTTCGTGGGTAAAACGGAACGCGCTGGTACGTAGTTCGGTGATCTGGCGAGATGCCCGCAGGCGTGCGAGCGGGCACTGCGGCTCATTGCGGCTCGCAATTATCAGATGAATATGTGTAGGGAGATGGTAGAGCACCAATGTGAGGGCGCTGTGAATTATCTGGTTCTCAATCACCTGATAGTTATCAAAAATAATGATTACCTCATCTGGTAGAGCGGCCAGTTCGTTGAGCAAGACTGCTACGGCTGCGAGGAGTGACCCTTGCGATCCAACACTCCACTGGGCGAGCAACCCTTGACCGATGCCAGGATGCACATGTTGAAGCGCCCCGATCAAGTAGGCCAGAAAACGAGATGGATCATCCTCTTCACTATCCAGGGAGATCCAAGCAACTTGTTGCTGGCGATGTTTGACCCATTCAGCTAAGAGGGTGGTTTTGCCAAAGCCCGCCGGGGCCAATAACAACGTCAACTTGCGCTCAAGACTGGCGTCAAGCAACACCAGCAGGCGCTCACGTAAGATAAGAGAGGCCGCGAGACGTGGTGGACGGAGCTTGGGGATGAGTAGCAACACATGAGACAGTGAAGAAGAGGTGGGAACGGGATCAAGAGCACGTTTTCGGCGTGCTTCGCCGATAGTCTCTCTCGGTGTAATGTGGAACGTCTGAACAGCCTGAATTGGTTGAGCCTTACGAATAGCACTCGTTCGTGCTCCAAGCGTCTGGGCCACATCCTCTAAGCGTGCAAGAGTCAAGTCTGGGGTACGCCCAGCATACTGTTTCACCGTACGCTTGCCCAGGCGTCGATAGGCGTACCAATAGCCTTCTCCGCCGTGTGGCCGCATTTCTTTGAGTAAGCTCAAGTGACCATGCCTCCCCTGGAAGGAAAACGAGGTGTGGGTAGCAAGCCATGCAAACCAGGATGTATCGTCTCCTTGCAGTCGATGAGCGTCCCGGTTCCCTTGCGTATATAGGGCATACGTATCTTGCTCCAAGGACCAGATGAGCGTGTGCAGAGCAGGTTTCGGCATAGTATCCTTTCCTTCAGCACTGCGTGTTCCTCAACAATTGGTAACATCTACGGTACACTGGGTCAGGTTTAGATAGATCGCTATGAATAATGATACCCTTTAGGAGAGATATACACAAGTGTTCCCCAACATCCACAGGGATTTTTGCTCTAAGAAGCAGGCGAAAAGCGGAGGGAGGACACTGGCAAAAGAAAGTACTTGCGTCCTTCCAGGATGGTGCTATTCAGCATCTTGGAAGGACGCAAGCGTTATCAGGCGGTTCGTTTCTAACCGTCAAACATTAGGTAGTTGGGCAGTCAGGGATCACATTGCCAGAGTTATCCATTGCCTGATCGTTGCCCCAGCGAGAGAGATAGTAAGCGGAAACCCAGCCCTTGCCGCCAGTGTCCAGATCGGTCCATAACCAGTAATGGTTGAAGTTCCCGTTATTGTCACTGGTATTGGCACCCCATTCCTTGCAATACACATAGTTCGTGCCAGCGTTCAGAGTGCCAACCTGCGTAAAG
>JBDTBU010000217.1:0-3039 GCA_039923935.1 Ktedonobacteraceae bacterium
ATGAGGCACTCAATCCTAGCGACTTCGGCCTGGACCGCCGACTCGACATCGGCTCACGCTACACCGGACGCCACGCCGTCGGCCAACGTGCCACTGAACTAGGTATGCACTTGAGCGACGAAGAGACGGGGCAACTCACCAACGCCCTCAAAGCCAGAGCCGAAACGGGCGCGTTAAGCCTGGAAGAAGTTGATATCTTTATCCGCACCTGGCATGAGCAGTTACGCGCTGGTGTATAAAAATGATGTTACAATCATTAATTCCTGTTAAACAACACAAGACAAGAAAGAGAGAACACAGTCATGGGAACCTTAACCGAAGAGATTTTTAGCCACAAGCTGGGCCGTCCCGTACACGAAGGCGAAACCGTCGTTGTCGAGGTCGATCACGTCATGAGCCACGACACCACCACGCCGCTCGCCATCGAAGCGTTCCAAAATCTGGCAAATCAAACCGGCGGGCGCATCTTTGATCGCTCGCGTTCACACTTGATTTTCGACCACATCATTCCCGCGTCCACGATCCAGGCCGCTACACTGCACCGCCAGGTACGCAATTTCGCACGCGAGCAGGGACTCGAAATCTTGCAGCAGGGCATCTGCCATCAGGTTATGCCTGAGATGGGCTTTATCACACCCGGCGCGATCATCGTAGGGGCTGATAGCCACAGTTGCAGCTATGGCGCGTTCGGCGCGTTCGGCACCGGCATGGGTTCAACCGACATCGGCGTGGCTTATGCTACTGGACGGGCCTGGTTCCGCATCCCAGAGACAATCAACATTCGCCTGATCGGTCAGTTGCAGCCAGGCGTCTTCGCCAAGGACGTGACATTGGAGATGGTGCGTCGTGTGGGCGTGGACGGAGCCAACTACAAGGCCATCGAGTTCACTGGTGAGTTGGTCGAGAGCTTCTCGATGAGCGAACGCTTCACTTTCTGCAACATGGCTATCGAGATGGGCGGCAAGGCCGGGCTGGTCGCCGCCGATGAGAAAACGCGTGAGTGGCTGAGTGGGCGCACAGATCGAGCATATCCCATGTTAACCGCGCACAATCCGCACTACGAGCAAATCTTCGAGATAGACGCAACCAACCTACCGCCGCTGGTCGCCTGCCCGCCGGATGTAAATAACGTTGTGCCCGCCACAGAGGTCGCGTCAGTCAAGCTTGACCAAGTTTTCCTGGGCACCTGCACCAATGGACGCCTGGACGATCTAGCCATTGCGGCCAGTATCTTAAAGGGCAGGAAGATTCACCCGGAGACGCGCATGGTCGTCGTGCCAGCCTCGCGTGAAATCCAACTAGAAGCCCTACGCCTGGGCTACATCGAAATCTTCATCGAAGCTGGAGCCTCAGTTGGCACGCCTGGCTGTGGACCTTGCATTGGGCGACACTTCGGCGTGCTGGCCCCCGGCGAGCGTGCTCTGACAACCATGAACCGCAACTTCACCGGGCGTATGGGCGATCCCACCGCAGAAATTTATCTGGGCAGTCCCGCCACTGTGGCCGCGTCAGCAATCACTGGGCACATCACCGACCCGCGTGAGTTTTTATAGAAAGATAACAGGAGAAACCGGAGGCAAGCTCACGGTTCTACACACAGAATGGAGAGAAGCAAGCTCTATTTTGACGTGCCACGCTAACGAAGTTTGCCTCCTCGATACCCTGGATGTAGAACCGTGAGCTTGCCTCCGGTTCCACAAGCTGTCATATAATTAAGAGCAAAGGAACACAACCATGAGCAGAATTTGGAAACTTGGCGACAATATTAACACCGATATCATTATTCCGGGACGCTACAACGTCACCACGGATCGGGCGCAACTGGCGAAGCACTGCCTCTGCGAAGTGCTGCCAGAATTCGCTGTGCATGTGCAAACGGGTGATATACTGATGGGCGGGCACAATTTTGGGTGTGGTTCGTCGCGTGAGCACGCCCCGTCGTCCATCCTGGGCTGCGGCATCAGCGTGGTGATTGCGCGAAGCTTTGCACGCATCTTCTACCGCAACGCCGTCAACATCGGCTTGCCCGTACTGGTCTGCGAAGAAGCTGTCCTTGCCAGCAACGATGGCGAGCAGATTGAGGTCAACCTGGAACGAGGCGAGATCCACAACCTCAGCACAGGGCAGACCTTCCAGTCCGAGCCGCTCGACCCTTTTGTGGCGCGTATCGTGCAAGCGGGCGGGATTTTGGAATATATTCGTTTAGAAGGAACTTTACGTTAGAAAGAACGCTTAGATGAATTTTCGACATGGACACTCCTGTGCGGACGGCCCACTCGTCTGCGTGATCCCCGGCGACGATGCGGCCCCAGAGGTTGTGCGTCCTACGGTTGAGCTGTTGCACGAGCTAGTACCGGGCATTCGCTTTCGTGAAGCCTTGAGTGGGCGTGAGGCGCAAGAGAAGCTAGGCGATCCGTTTCCTAAAGAGACGCGTCAAGCTATCAGTGCGGCAGATTGCACGGTGTTTGGGTCGAGCGGTGGACCTAGCAGGCCAGTGCTCTGGCATCTGCGCTGGGGTATGCAAACGGCGGTCAACGTACGGCCCGTACGTTGGCAACAGGGCTACCGTAGCCCGCTGAGCCATCCCGAACGCGTCAACTACGTGATCGTGCGCGACAACCTGGAAGGCATGTACCCACCACGCGAGGGCGATTTGAGCGAACTGAGCACGCTGGCGAGCAGTTCGGGCTGGTATCTGCCACCCAAAGCGGGTGAGCAGGGCGCGTATTCTGTACGCGTCAACACCGATGAGCAGATTCGCCGCGTGGCACAGGCAGCCATCCATGTCGCCTACGAACGCCAATCCATCGGCTACCCAGGCCGTGTCACCCTGGGCGCGAAATACTCGATCCAGCCACGCACCGATGGTCTTTTCCGCCAGATCGTACGCGAGATGGTCGAGGCCAAAGCTGGACTGACCTATCAGGAATTCTTGATCGACGATCTGGCTCGGCGCATGATTGCGGAACCGGAGACGCTGGATGTGGTGGTGCTCGGCAACGAACACGGCGATATCCTGGCCGACGTGGGCGCGGGCTG
>JBDTBU010000218.1:0-7773 GCA_039923935.1 Ktedonobacteraceae bacterium
CCCTGGGTGATCTTGTTAACATCCGAGTCAGCCAGATGCGCATTGGCCCCATCTTTGCCAATTGTGACGAGCAGATCATCGATTACTGCATCAAAATTGTCGAGCGATGTATGCAGTTTATTGCGACGCCACCACTCTCCAATCGGAATAATCGCGACCAAAATAACGAGAGAAGTTAAAAGAAACGTGTCCCAGCCCGCTGCCGATGAGAAAGAGATAACAGGACCATGATTACCATGAAAGCCATTCTGCCAGAGGCCCAAAAAAGGTTGATAACGATCATCGGGATAATGGAGCGTGTCAGCCAGATCGCTTTGATAAGCAGTAGCAGCTAGACCTAAAGCAAACCAAGTGAGCACAATAGGGGCGATGCTCAATACATTACGAGCAAAACGCAGTGCGCTTAGTAACCAGTGGGGTTGGCTTTCTAGCTCTTCAACAATCTCATCTCTACGCAAATACTGGAACGCGCCTTCAACAGTAAAATGCTGAATTTGCTTTGCTATCACCTGGAGGCGTTTTGCCCCATCTTTCGCGCCTTGCTCTAACAACGTTTGGGCCAGATCCTCGACCTTCTCCTTTATCGCAGAAGTGTCAATTGCTGGTATTACCTGGGAATTGACGACCATTGTACCCTCCACATTACGAACAATCACCTGTTGTTTCCATCAGATTAGCTTGAAACAGACGATTTTAGCTGGGATGTATCCAATAGAAACCAGAGAACAATAATAAATAGAAATATACATAGTATAGTAACGGAAAATCTCAAGAATTACAAGAGATATACGCGCATATGCTTGACCATATTAGTCGCAATCTCTATAATACAACGCATGAGGTAGAATGGAACTTCACGATACGCCTAAAGTACTATTTTTCTTTGTTGAGCATGGGAGTAGTCGCGTGATGTCACAGGATATAGGCAATTATCGCTTAATACGCCTATTGGGGCGGGGAGCTTCAGGAGAGGTTCACCTGGGTGAGCACATTCATCTGCAAACGTTTGCAGCAATCAAGCTTTTGCATGATAAAGGTAATCTCTCAACTACTGATAAAGAAGAGTTTATCAAAGAAGCACAGATAATTGCGAAACTCCACCATCAGCATATTGTGAGGGTGCTGGACTTCGCATTTACTGCGCAAGGTATCCCTTTTCTGGTGATGGAATATGCCGCACAAGGCTCGTTGCGCCAGCGTCATCCGCCCGGAACACAACCCCCATTGTTGGCAATTGTTGCCTACCTGAAACACATCAGCGCGGCGCTGACCTATGTGCATCAGGCTGGTGTGACCCACGCGGATATCAAGCCGGAGAATATGTTGCTGGGAGATGCCAATCAACTTTTGTTGGGGGATTTTGGCATTGCTACGCTTTCGCGTTCAACCACGCAGCTTATTTGCGGCACGCCAGCCTATATGGCCCCAGAGCAAATTCAGCTCCATCCCTGCGCGGCCAGTGACCAGTATGCCCTGGCCATTGTCGCGTATGAATGGCTGTGTGGACGAGTGCCGTTTCAGGGGCAAACAACATCAGAGATTATCGCTCAGCAAATCCAGGCTACGCCGCAACCGCTACGGCAGTTTGTGCCCGGTCTTGCAGTGGAAATTGAACAGGTGGTACTGCGTGCTTTATCCAAAGATCCTGCTGCACGTTTTCCAGATGTGGCAGCATTCGTCAGCGCTTTTGAGCAGGCCGCGTTTATGCCAACCCGCATGTCCGCGCTTCCACCTATGCCACCAACCCAGCCCGCAGCACGCGCTACACCCATTCCACCTACGCAACAAATACAAGTTGTACAGCCTGTAATAGGAAACGCGACAACTATTTTACGTATCAACACTCAGCCAGTAGCGCCCAATCCTATCAAGCCCATAACCCGGAAACAGGGTGAGACGCTCTATGCATTGAACCTAGAGGCGGGTGCGGTGCGTGCATTGGCCTGGTCCCCGGATGGTAACACGCTTGCGGCAGGCAGTGATTATCAAGAAGTGTTTCTCTGGGAAGCATTGACAGGGACAGGGAAACACGCGTATCACCTGCACGAGCATCAAATACGCGGGCTAGCTTGGTCGCCTAAGAGACGCGTATTGGCCTCAGTTTGTGCGGAGCAACTGATCCATGTGTGGGAACCCGACAAAACTGACCCGCAACCACTGCTGACCTATCGCGGGCATGTGGGAAACTTTACGTTGGGTCTGGCCTGTGTTGTCGCGTGGTCGCCATCGGGTTTGCTGCTGGCTTCGGCGGGTACTGACCAGACGGCGCAGGTTTGGCGGGTTAGTGATGGTACGCTGTTGTGCACATGTCGAGGTCACAGCAACGATATCAACGCTCTGGTCTGGTCGCCCAACGGCACGCAACTTGCCACGGGATCTGACGACAGTTCGGTGCGGGTGTGGAATGCGCATAGTGGGCAGGAGATCGCGGTTTTTCAACATCATCGCCGGAAAGTCTACTCGCTGGCTTGGTCGCCCGACGGTACGCGGTTGACCTCGGCGGGCGAGGGCAGCCACGTCTACACCTGGCAAGTCAGCGAGACAACGCAACCGCGTTATACCATGTACCAGGGCCACGCACGCTCAGTCTACGTGCTGGCTTGGTCGCCCGACGGCACACAACTGGCTAGCGCTAGTCGCGACACTACCGCGCAGATTTGGCGGGCCGACGACGGAGCACAGCAGTATATGTACACAGGCCACACGAGTTCTGTGCTATCCCTGGCTTGGTCGCCCGATGGTGCTCAACTCGCCACGGCAGACGAAGATGGGCAAGTACGTGTCTGGCAAGCACGAAGTTGAGTATGAAATAGTAGAGAAGAGAGATGAAGTATGGCTTCTGAGATTGTCTGCAATCACTGTGGCACCGCTAATCAACCCAAGGAGAGCTTCTGTGAGAACTGTGGCGCTCAACTCAACGTGCCTGGACCTAGCCCAATAACTGCTCCAACGTTGCTCAATCAACGTTATCGTGTGCTCAATGAACTGGGAGCAGGTGGCTTTGGCGTGGTGTATAAAGTGCAAGATAGAAATCTTAATAACCGCCTTTTAGCAGTAAAAAAACTAGATTTAGATTCCATTGCTCCAAGAAATCAACAAAATGCTATCAGTAGTTTTAAACAAGAAGCTATTATGCTAGCTGATTTAATCCATTCCAATTTACCACGTATTTATGAATATTTTGTAGACAAAGGCAACTATTATTTGGTGATGGATTTTATTGCAGGTGAAACTCTCTATGACTATTTAGATAAGCAGAATTCTCCCGTTCTACCAGCGATAGAAGTCGTGAAAATGGGTATGCACCTAGCTACCGTCCTGGATTATTTACACACACGCCAACCAGCCATTATTTTTCGCGATCTCAAGCCGGAAAATATTATGGTGACACCGAAAAACGAGATTTTCTTGATTGATTTTGGAATAGCCCGCCACTTCAAGCCTGGTCAAGCTGGTGATACGATCAAGTGGGCAACACTTGAATATGCAGCGCCAGAGCAGTTGGCAGGCAAACAAACTTCCGCATACTCGGATATCTATAGCCTAGGAATTGTATTACATCAGATGCTGAGTGGTGATCGTCCTATGTTGCCTCACAAGTTTGTTCCTCTCAAATTGGTTGGCAAACCTCAAACTGTCTTAGCATGTTTAGTAATGCGGATGTTAGAGATCGACCCTCAACAACGTCCAGCCAGTGCCGCCGAAGTTATGCAAAAACTGCAACAAATCCTGCACGAACTGCAACAATCAACGACAGCACCCAATACTCAGTCTCAACCTACTGTGCTGTTCTCTAGCCATGCTCGTTCTGTACCGCTAACACAAGCTTTTGTACCCAAACCGCAAGTGCCCCCGTCACTGCCTAAGCCGAGAATACAGGGCGAACTGTGCCACAACTATACACATACGTCGAAAAAGATCAACGCGCTGGCTTGGTCGCCTGATGGCAAGAGCTTGGCGGCGGCTGGCGAGGAACCGGATCAGATGTATATCTGGCACGTTTTCACACAGCAGGCGATGTCCGCGTATACAGTGCACACGCGGCGCATTCAGGCACTCGCTTGGTCGCCGGATAGTCAGTGGCTGGTTTCGGGTGGCAATGACAACATAGCACGAGTCTGGCAACCCGTTAACGGTGCTCAGCAAACCTACACCGGTCACACGCGTTGGATTCAGGCGTTGGCCTGGTCACCTGATGGTCAACAGATCGCGTCGGGCAGTGCTGATACACAGGTTCATCTCTGGGAAGCCACAACTGGTCAGCCAAGGCTGGTGTATCGTAGCCACAACAAAGATATCGTGGCCCTGGCCTTTGCGCCTGATGGCACGCGCCTCGCCTCTGCTGATGGGAGCGGATTTATCCAGGTGTGGGAGGCCGCAAGCGGCAAGTTGCTGACGACCTATAATCAGAAGGCAGTGAGCGCGCTGGCTTGGTCGCCTGATAGCCAGCAGATCGCTTCTGGCTCACGGGAGAGCGTGCAGATTTGGGAGGCTAGCACTGGTCAACTTGTCATCACGTATGCCAAACATGCGCGTATGGTCACAGCCGTGGCCTGGTCTTCTGCCAATGGGGGACGTATCGCTTCCGCTAGCAAAGATCAGAGCGTGCAGATTTGGCAGCCCCAGACCGGCGATACGCTCTACACCTATCGCGGACACACCAGCAATCTCAATACGCTAGCCTGGTCGCCCGATGGTACCTCTCTCGCCTCAGCAGGCGACAGTGATACTGTACATGTGTGGTGGACGATATAGAAGATGGCAGGAGGAAACGGGAAGGGTATTAGCAGTTGTGCTGTTGATACCCTTCCCATTTGCTTACTATTCAGTACGTGCAGCGGATTTTCCTCGCACTTCATCATATCCAACCTCAGCCACTTGATCCGTACGCCCAGGCACGCGCCTTTGTCCGGCGGGCGGTTCGGTGATCCTTGGGCCTGGCTGCGAGGTGGGCCAGGGTGGTAGCTGCGGCATTGCTAGTTGCGGCTCGGCGCGTTCTACTTGTTGCGGTTTTTCCATCGTGATTTCTCCTTTCTCTTATTCTAGCAGGTTGCTGTTTGAGATAGCTAGGCTAGATATACCGAAATCAACATGGTGATTAGAAGAAAAAGAGCATAGGTTGTGGACCACTCTTCGCCTCTCCTAAAGACGGATGTGAGGCCATTTCTATGCGCAATTCTCTTGCCTATTCGTGATATACTCAACGACAAACCGTTTAATTGGCACATCCAACTTTAGCATCAGCCAATCTACGTAAACACATGTTTCTTTTTATCGACGCCTGTATCTCACGAAAATATAGTAGAGGTGTTTGAACATGCAAATTCCATCCTATACGCATGGACCTAGCAAGATGCGTACAATCTGGTATTATTGTGCACTTTTCCTGGCCCTCTGCACCATCACACTGACCTGCGCCTTCTTACTGGCTCGACCAGCTTATGCAGCGACCACCGACGTAAGCAGCACGCCCATGATTACGTGGGATGCATCCATGATCTATGCTGGTCAGAACAATAATTTGCCCTGGGGGCCAGTAGGCGAGTTAGCCACTGTGCATGGGAGTGGTTTCCCAAAAGCAAAGCCACAACTGACGCTGTTCCTGGTGCCAGGCGATAGCAATGCTAACCCGTTGCTCTGCATTTCATCAGGTGTACATGTGACCTCCGCCACTGTAGATAACGCAGGGAAATTTGACGCGGGCTTCTTATGGCCTGCCGCCGCTGGGAGTGTAAAGCAGAAGTATAGCATCTGCGCTAAAAATGGTAATACCCCCTTTAACGTCAAAGATAGTGGTCCCTTTACAGTTCTCGCTGGCTCACCAGTTATTCATATCTCGACATCGAGTGTTGCGGCGGGCGGCTCGGTCATCGTGACTGGTCAGAACTGGGTTCCCCCGCAACCTGTCACCGTCGTGATTGGCCGTTGTGGCAACTGTGTTGGTGCCCCTGGCAATACATTTATTAGCAGTACTGTCTCTTCGAGCGGTCCCCTCTCCGGTACATTCAGTGCCACGCTTATTATCCCTACCAGCTTCGGGGCAGGTACGTACACTGTTGACGCGTATGCACACATGAACAATGCAACACGAATAGCTTTGCTCGACGCAAATAACACGATGCAGAACGCGCTTCCGCATCTCACCATCACTGGCGCAGTACCTACAGCTACACCGACGGCGACAGCTACAGCCACGGCCACAGCGAGTCCCACAGATGTGCCAACTGATACGGCGACAGTTACAGCTACGCAAACAGTTACCCCTGTCGGGGCCAACACCAATTCGACCCCGCCAAGTTCCGGCTCGCAGGACAACAACCATTTTCCACTTGTTCTGATCCTGGGGGCGCTATTGCCGCTGGTCGCAACGATCATTGGCCTACTGGTCTATATGCTGAAACAACGCAATAAGGGACCAATTGCACCGCGCCACATCCTACCATCTCAAGCTGGCCGTTTTAGCCAGCTTGGTGCACCCGATCAAGCGGCCTATAACTTTCAGCAGCAGCAACCCATGCAGCAGACTGGTCAGTTCGCACCACAGCAAAACTGGCCGCAGAACAATCCTAACGATGTACCACAACAAGACTGGCCACAGCATTACCCTAACGATGTACCACAACAAGACTGGCCATAAAACAGTCCCGACCATTCTTAATCTTGATGCATATGGCATGGCTACTCAGCATATTCTGTTTGCTTCTCACCGCAAACAAATTCTGCTATGCTATGTGCGAATTCACACGACAAAACATTTCCACTTTCGCAATGCTCTCGAAGAATAGTCAGTGTAGAGGGATACAAAACAGCATACATCTGCTGTGTTTATAAATGGGGGAAAACTATGATTGATCCGCGTGACCCCACAGTGCAGGCTCGCCTGAGTTACAGGACACCAGAAGGCCGCTACGAGATCAGTGATATTGAACTGGTTCTGACGATCCGCGCACTTCACCGGCAGGATGAGATCGAGCAGATGCATATGCTGTGCGAGGTTCTGCTGAAACGGTGCGGCCCGGAGTTTCAGCGTCATAGCTGGGGCTTGCGTCATCGGCCAGAGCTGCGCGAGGAGGCCATTGCCAATATGAGCGAGCAATTGCTGCGTGAGGTGCTCAATCCCAAAGAAATTTTTATTACGCAGAATTTTATTCATTCCGTGCGTTGCCTGTGCGTCGATGAGTTTAACCGTATTTTACGCCAGGAAGGGTTGAGGTATCAGCGCGACGAAGAGGGCCGCCCAGTCGGACGCCCACACCATATTCCACGCGCTCTGATGGAGCCACTCCAGGTCACGCCGCTCAATAGCGAGGCACCGCCCAGCGCGGATGTAGCTGACCCGTTCGATCAGTACGAGCACCTGCACGCTAGCGAAGAGAGTCAGCGTATTGTTACCTTTCTCGCCGATCCACTGGACCGTAAAATCATGGTGTTGCGTGCCATCGAAGGCATGAAATGGGACGATATCGCGGTGGTTTGCAAACGCACCGAACGTACAATCCGCCTGCGCTACGAGAAGGCCCGCGTGTACTTGCGCGAGTGCCTGGCCCGCGAAAAATCCGCCCGTTTTCGAGCAGCCCAACTGCAATAACACTAAGTAGGGGTTCTTAGGGGTACCGCCCCTCTCAAAGACACATACAATAAGCGAAAGAGGAGACGAGCATGGATATGCAAGAGTTACAAGACATAAAAATGGCCTGGCTAGCTGCCGAAGAGGCAGGAGATACATCGCTCAAGCTCGCCCTCTTGCGCGACCACTCCGATCTTCAGGACCAA
>JBDTBU010000219.1:0-27429 GCA_039923935.1 Ktedonobacteraceae bacterium
AGGACATCCGTTAATGACAACCACACCAATGAACCCTCATATTCTTACGCTTCTCCACTTCGCTCGTCAACAAGAGCTAGCGTTGGTCGCTGAACTGAGTGACGTTGAGCGCAATGCAACAGGTACACCAGACGCCTCCTGGGCAGCCAAAGACTTCCTGGTCAATATCCTGTGCTGGAAAGAATTGCAAGCACAAAAGCTAGCCACAGCGCAGCGCGGAGAGGTTCCGCCTGTCTGGACAGATATGGAGGTAGTGCATCAGATCAATAGCCAGACATTTGCCCACTACCAAAACTACACGTTTCAGGAAATAGAAGCAGAGGCGACAAACGTCTTTAACACCCTCATCGCGCAAGTTGAAAGGATGAGTGAAGAGGAACTCAACGACCCCAATTACTACGCCTGGCAGGAAGGCGATCCACTGCGGGGTGAACTGCTGGGCAACGGCCTCTGGTTTCCATGTAACCAGCTCACGACCTGCGCTCTTCAGCAGGGCCACAAGCAATTTGCCTTCCATCTTCAGGAAGCATTGCTTGTGGAAACACGCCAGAGCGAATTGCCACCTGAAGGGATTGGGGCTACCGTCTATAATGTGGT
This sequence comes from Ktedonobacteraceae bacterium, assembly GCA_039923935.1. GTDB lineage: Bacteria > Chloroflexota > Ktedonobacteria > Ktedonobacterales > Ktedonobacteraceae > Paraktedonobacter. Next base: position 598 of record JBDTBU010000219.1, read on the forward strand.
CTGCTTTTACGCTATGCATGACCAGCCTGAGAAAGCTCTCCAGCTTTTGCCGGAGGCATTACACCTCAGACCCGCCCTGCTTGTATGGTCCAAGCACGATACTGATCTCGATAGTCTGCGAGCCAACCCAGTCTTCCAGGCTATCTTCGATGATCCCGCCCTGCTGGCTCTCGTGCCTGTGAGCGATCTGGTCAGTCCGCAAGACCTGCATGCTAGCATTAGCGAGGAGACTCCCCCTCTTGTGATCGATGTGCGTGAGGCCACAGAGTACGCAGCCGGTCATGTGGCAGGAGCCGTGAATATTCCGTTGGGTCAGCTCGAAAGCTCGCTCACACAGCTTTCACAGGATCGGCGTGTGGTCACGTATTGCAACATGCACCATCGTGGAGGGTCGCGCGGAGAACAGGCTGCAACCCTCCTCTGTGCTCAAGGATATCAGGCGCGAACACTGGATGGTGGCTATCCCGCTTGGAAGGAACAGGGCTTCCAGGTAGAAGCCGCGCTTGAAGTATAAAAGAGTCCCAGCTTAACCCCAGAAGCGCAGGCACGTTTCGCGAATTGGCTTTAGGTTCAAGGCCAATGGAACTTGCCTCCGCCCCTATCTCCTGCATATAATATCCTCAGTTCATTCCAAAAGCAAAACAGCCGCGAACAGTGGCCAGAGCTTAGAAACTTGACATTAAAAGGAACCATTTATGTCGCAATACGATCATCCCACCCCGACCTCATTTTTGTTGGACGAAGAGCAGCGTCAGCTTACCCTCACTTGGAGCGATGAGCACGAGAGTGTGCATCATTGGGAGACTCTGCGTTGGGCCTGCCCCTGCGCTTGGTGCGCTGGCGAAGGTGGTGTGCCTGGCGTGCTAGCCAGCAAAAAAAGTCTGAGCAGCGAGGAGACGACCCTAATGAATCTTCAACTAGTTGGACGCTACGGCCTGACTCCTATCTGGGAAGATGGACACAAAACGGGCATCTATACATACGAGAAGTTACGCGCTAGTTGTGAATGCGAGGCGTGCAAGGCGAAGCGGTTCCGTGCGTGAGTATCAGCTTGTCAATTGCATGTGAGCGTCGCCCATCTCTATTCGTTTGTTTGACGCGCCACAATCAGACAGTTTTTCGGGCCTCGCCATGCATCAGGCGACGCGTGAGAGGCAGCTCGCGCAATTGGGCAGGTAAGTGTGGGAATGTAAAGCGCAGACTACGTGCTGAGAGATCGAAGGCGCGTTGTTGGCGCTTGTTCCAATCAAAGCCGTATATTTCGCGCACTGGCTGCGGGAGCAGGGCTGTAGTGATGAACAGATTGGCGTGCATGAGTGGTCGAAACGCGCCGGAGATGGGCGGAAAGAGCGTCTGCATCGCCAACTCGCGTGCCTGGAGCGTGGGGGCCAGATGGTCACTGTGGACCATCGTGTAGACATAGTGCTTGAGATCGTTGATACCCTCTGGCATCTGCTCTGGTAGCAGGCCAAGCAGATGAGCTACCTCTTTCGATTCCTGATAATAGCGCTCTTCCTCAGCCTGTGTAAGAGGTCCGACAAAGGTTTGGTAGCCGAGTAGAAGCGTATCGACCAGGGTCGCGTGCACCCACAGGAGCAACTCTGGATCGCGTGCATCGTAGGGAGTGCCTTGGGTAAAGTGGCCTGCATTCATGGGAAGATGGCCATGCACATGCTTATGCTGGTTGTTGATTGTGCGTGCGGCTTGACGTGCCAGAGGCGTGGTTCCGAACGTTAGCTCTTCCCCGCGCATGAACGTCCGCTCGGCCCTACCGAATGGGTCGGTCATATAGTCGCTATGTTGGCTGACGCCCAGTGCGACCAGGGGATGGGCGATCTGCATCAGCACGGCTCGCGCCCCGCCTAACAGTACCACCCATTCGCGATTGATCTTCCAGGTCACGCTCTCTGGGCCATAATAGCCGAAATCATACAGATGTGCCGGCCATCTCATAAATACCATCTCCTACCCCTGGTAGCCTCCGTCTTTTCCCCTACGCTTGTTGTACTTGGCCAGTTCGTGCCATAAGCAAAGCCTCTCCCATTTTACGTTCAGCCAGATCGGGGTTTATCGTGTACAGTTGCAGGGCGAGGCTGATATCGGGATTGGGCACTAGGGTCAGGTCGCGTAAATCGTCGCGCACGGCCTGGAGAATGTCTGCGGCCACCTGTTGCGGAGTCAACAGTATCTCGATCTGCTGATTGAGGCCATTCTCGATCTCCTGGTGCACCATCGGAGTGTCCACCCAGGCCGGGTAGACTGTCGTGATCCCGATCCCGCTACCCTCTAACTCGGTACGCACCGCAGAGGTGAAGCCGCGCACAGCCCATTTGGACGCGCAATAGCCGGAGAGAAAGGGTGTGCCCAATTTGCCAGCAACAGAACTCAGGCAGACAAAGTGGCCTGACCCCTGCTTGCGCATCGTGGGTAGTGCTTGCTGGACACAGTGGAAGGTGCCCATGAAATTGATATCCATCACGCGTCGCATCTCAGCAGAGGTGAATGTATCAATTGGGCCTCCGCGTCCAATGCCAGCGCACGTTACTACCAGATCGATGCGTTTACAAAGCTTGACGGTCAATTCCATCAGTTCTTTTACATCGCCTTCGTCTGTGACATCTGTGGGCACACAAATAACCTGTCCACTCGCGTTTGGCACTTCTTTTTTAAGCTGTGCCTCTGCTGCACGCAGACCTTGCTCATTGACATCAGCCAGTACCACGCTGGCCCCTTCCGTGTACAGAGCACGCGCTGTCGCTAGCCCGATGCCGCTAGCTCCTCCCGTAATGATTGCAGTTGTTCCTGAGAAGTCGATCAATGCCATGCTTTCATTGCTCCTCTCGCCCAATCTGGGAATATTAATAACGCAACATTATGTACATTGCTCACTCCACTGATATTACCTCGCTTGCTCAGTTGCTGTCAACGTTATCCAACTCTTTCGGGCAAAATCCATCTCGCCTCCCCTTGCTTTTTCCCGCAATTTCGTGTATCCTAGTTTCAGTCCAACAATCACAGGAGAACAACAATACATGATAGTTTTCAACTAATCCATTGTACTAAAGACGCGGGCTAGAGCCAACAACCCAATGACGCTATGTGTATGCACGTCGCGTGTGGGTGTGGCCGCGCTGGTACCTCTGGTGAAGGAGAAGACTGTTGTTGACTGTGAGCCTCGTTGCTTTCCGCCAACCATTTCCCACATTCCTCCCATGCTCCGTCTTGTTTTGCCCATGTGTGGCCAGATGTTGAGCCGCTTTCACCAGACTACAGAGAAGCGAGTTTCCCGTGTACATACTATCAGGGACTTTTCTTTACAAGGCTTGCATATGTGCACATGCATTTTCGCTGTAAAAGCAAACAAAGGAGACTATACATGCCGGAATATACCACCCCCATTGCGGGCAATGAGCGCCCGTTAGACGGCCTACTGTCGAGCGCACCCGAACGCGCCATCCTGGTTGGCGTGGACCTGTCCAAAAATGATTGGCCGGTTGAAGAATCGTTGGACGAATTGGCTCAACTGGCAGCCACGGCTGGCACAACCACTGCGGATCGTGTGATCCAGCGCCTATCGCGTCCGCACCCTGGTACGCTGCTCGGCTCTGGCAAAATCCAGGAAGTTGCAGCCCTCGTGCGCTACCACAATTGTGACGCCGTGATCTTCGACCTGGAACTGACGCCGGGCCAGCATCGCAATTTAGAGCGTGAGTTGGAGACACAGGTGTTGGACCGTACAGCCCTGATCCTGATTATCTTCGGCCAACGTGCCCGCACCAAAGAAGGTCGTTTGCAGGTTGAACTAGCCCAGGTCGAGTACGATCTGCCGCGTATAGCTCGCCAATGGTCGCACTTATCGCGCCAGACAGGCGGCACGCAACAGCGTGGTGAAGGTGAGAAGCAGATCGAGGTTGACCGCCGTTTGCTGCGTGGTCAGAAAGAACGTTTGAAGGAAGATATCGAGCAACTGCGTACACAACGCCAATTGCATCGTGATCGACGCAAGAGCAGCGGTGCGCCAGTCGTGGCCCTGGTTGGCTACACCAACGCTGGCAAATCAACCCTGCTCAACCGTTTGTCGGCGGCGCACAGTCTGGCTGAGGACAAGCTCTTCGCCACGCTCGATCCCATGACCAGGCGTGTCAAGCTCGCTGGCGGTCAGGAGATTCTGCTGACCGATACCGTCGGTTTTGTGCAGCATCTGCCCACCACGCTCGTCGCCGCCTTTCGTGCCACGCTTGAAGAAGTGGCCGAGGCTGATCTACTGATCCATGTGATTGACGCCGCCAGTTCTACAGTGCATCACCAAATCGAGGCTGTCGAGCAGGTTTTGGAAGAGATTGGCGCAGGTGGTCGCCCGATGATTGTGGCCTTCAACAAAGCCGACAAGCTGACGCGTGACCTGCCGGTAGTCGTCTCCGATAACCCAAGTGAAGCACAACCCCAGCTTAGCCCGTTGCAACTTGGTGGCTTGACAGACACCTTGCCCAGCGCACGCGTCTCCGCATTAACTGGGGATGGCATCGAGGACTTGTTGCGCTGCATCAGCGAGAATCTGGTCTTGCAGTTTACGTTACTGGACGTGATGATCCCCTACGAGCGCGGCGAACTGGTGGCGCGTTTCCATCAGTTCGGCACCATCGAAGAGGAGAGTTACGAGGCAACCGGCACGCACATCCGTGGCCACATGCCGGAGAACCAGAGCGGTGGCCTGCGCGAATTCCAATGTAATGGGCGCAAGGGACTACCTGCGCGATCCTGATTTGCGTGGTATGCACTGAACGCGAGGGCAGTCGGTCCTCGCGTTCAGTGCATACCTATATTTGCCAGAAAGGTACCATGAAAGAATATTTGATCGAACTGCCAGGAGCAGAAGCTTTTCTGCATGAGCATTTGGGGGCAAACGTCCAGCATATTCAGGAAGTAGGAAGAGGCGAATGGTCTGTCGCCTTTGCGTATCGCTTAGATGAGCACGAATATGTTGCACGTTTTGGGTTATTCGGCGAGGACTTTATGCGGGATCGGATCGTTGCAAAATATACCTCGGAACGATTACCCCTACCGCAAATTGTAGAAATCGGGCCGTATAAAAACGGTTTTTTTGCTCTATCCGAGCGTGCCTATGGGAATTTTCTGGATAAACTCGATGAAAATGCGATGCGAGCCGTACTTCCCAACGTGCTTGAGACGCTCGATGCAGTGAAAGAAATCGAGTTGACTGACACCAGCGGCTTTGGTGGCTGGGATGCAAGTGGCATAGCACCCCATGTAAGCTGGCAGGAAGCACTGCTGGATGTCGTCAATGACCACCCGGAAAAACGGACCCACGGATGGCGCAAGTCATTAGAAGAAGTACCCGAAAAACTTGTCCTGTTTAATCAAGCTGCCGCTTTGTTTGCGACGAAGGTTGCTTTGTGTCCAAACGAACGGCACCTCATCCATGACGACCTTCTGAACCGCAATGTCTTAGTAAAGGGTAATTGTGTCACCGCAATGTTGGATTGGGGCAGTTCCAGTTATGGTGATTATCTCTATGATATCGCGCATTTACTGTACTGGTGGCCGTGGTTTATCCAGTGGCGCAATATAGATATTCTGTGGGAGATTGAGCAGTACTATCAAACGAAGAAGATAGATATAGAAAACTTTCACGAAAGATTACAGTGCTATCAAATGCACATTGGTTTAGGTGCCATGTCATATCACTGCTATACAAAGCGTTGGGATCAATTTGCATGGAATAGCAAGAGGACGTTTGATATCGCTCATTCAAAATGATCGAACTTGCGTGTGCGCTTGATCTCAAGTGAGTCGGCTTGATGTGATACGATAGAGCCATCTATCGCAGCAATGCATCAGCTCAATGGGGAGGAAAATAATCATGCCTGAAATCGATAGCGATCACACTTTTGGTTTCGACACGCTCTCGATCCACGCTGGAAATCGGCCCGATCCCGCCACAGGTGCGCGTGCCGTCCCGATCTACCAGACTTCTTCGTATGTTTTCGACGATACCGAGCACGCCGCTCACCTCTTTGCCTTACAGAGAATGGGCAATATTTACACGCGCATCATGAACCCGACGTCAGCAGCCTTCGAGGAGCGTATTGCGGCCCTAGAAGGTGGGACTGGTGCACTAGCTACGGCTTCTGGTATGGCCGCGCAAATGGCCGTAATGCAAACGCTACTGCGGCCTGGCGACGAAATTGTCTCGTCCAGCAGCATCTACGGTGGCACGCACACGCAGTTTGATTTGACCCTGCGCACATGGGGGATAAACACAACTTTTGTGGATAGCTCTGATCCTGAGAATTTCCGCCGAGCCATCACGCCACGTACACGCGTGCTCTACTCCGAGACCATCGGCAATCCCCGTAGCGACGTGCTCGACATGCGTGCTGTAGCTGATATCGCGCACGAGGCAGGTGTACCGTTGGTCATCGACAACACGTTCGCCTCGCCTTATCTCTGCCGACCCTTTGAGCACGGGGCCGATATTGTCGTGCATTCCGCGACCAAGTTTATCGGCGGTCACGGCACTTCGATTGCGGGCGTACTGATCGAGTCTGGCACGTTTCCCTGGGATAACGGGAAGTTCGCGCATATCGTCGATCCCTCGCCCGGCTATCACGGCGTACGCTTCTACGAGACCTTCGGAGACTTCGCCTTTGTGATGAAGGCGCGTGTAGAGACGCTGCGCGATACTGGGGCTTGTATCAGCCCATTCAACTCGTTCCTGCTCCTGCAAGGTACGGAGACGCTTGGGCTGCGTATGGAGCGCCATTGCCAGAACGCCATGCAGGTTGCGCGTTTCCTCAACGAGCACGCGGCTGTCAGTTGGGTCAGCTATCCTGGCCTGCCCGACCATCCTTCACACGCGTTGGCGCAGCGTTATTTGCCACGTGGGGCTGGCTCGATCTTCTCCTTTGGCGTCAAAGGCGGCTACGAGGCAGGTAAAGCAGTCATCAACAACATGCGCCTCTTCTCGCACGTTGCCAACGTCGGCGACACGCGTAGCCTCATCATCCATCCTGCCAGTACCACGCACCAGCAACTTTCCGAAGCTGACATGCTGGCTGGTGGGGTCACACCCGACCTGATCCGGCTCTCCATCGGGCTGGAGAACATCGAAGATATCCTGTGGGATCTCGACCAAGCTCTACACAAGGCAGCGAACACAACGAGTGTAGCGGTTTCTGGCGCGAGCCAAGCAGCAAAGGAGGCATAACGTGAGTACTGAATCTGAACAGACATTAACCACGCCCGACATGTATGGCCGTTTGCGCCTCTTGCGTGCCTATCACCATATCGCCATTGTCGGCTTCTCGGCAGACCAGTATCGGCCCAGCTATTTCGTGGCCGTCTACATGCAGGCCGAGGGCTACAATATTATCCCCATCAACCCGCGTTACGCTGGTCAGACCATCCTCGGCAAACGTGTCTACGCCTCGCTGACCGAAGCCAAGGCAGCAGGTGAGCAGATCGAAATCGTCGATGTCTTCCGCAAGCCCGATGCTTTGGAGCCAGTCTTGCAAGAAACCATCGCGATAGGCGCACCAGTGCTCTGGTTGCAATTGGGTGTGCGTAACGACGCAATTGGTCATCGTGCCCAGGCTGCTGGTCTGGAATTTGTACAGGATCATTGTGTAAAAATGGAGCACGCACGTTTCTTCGGGGGATTGCACACGATAGGGCTGAATACGGGTGTGATCTTGTCCAAGAAGCTGTAGGGGAATAGAAGCATGACACCATCTACAACCAACCACTACGATACGTTCGCGTCCGAGTATGCCGATATGGTCACACGGCGCGAGGAGGGCGGCATCGAGAACGACCCCATCATGCCGAGCTTCCTGGAAGTGATCGGTGATGTCGCCAGATTGAACGTGCTGGACGCGGGCTGTGGCGAGGGCTATCTCTCGCGCATCCTGGCCCGACGCGGCGCAATTGTGACTGGTGTGGATATCGCCGCCAACCTCGTGCAACTTGGGCGCGAGAAAGACCTGGATAACCAGATCACCTATCAGGTGGCCGACCTCAGCCAGCCGCAGCCCGCGCTTAAGCAGCATTTCGACCTGATTGTGAGCCATCTCGTCATGAACGACGTGCCCGACTATCAAGGCTTCTTGAAAACGTTGGGTGCGACAATCAAGCCTGGAGGCCGCTTGGTCTTCTCAATGAACAATCCGTACTCGTTCGTTATGCGCAGCCACATCACCGATTACTTTGACACTGGCGGGGCGCATTCGTATCGCGGCATGGCAGAACATGGCGTCAAAGTCCACTTCTACCATCGAACGTTAGCGCAATATCTGGACGCCTGCTCTGCTGCTGGTTTCCAATTGCAGCGCTTGATTGATATTCCCACGCCCGAAGGTGCCTTTACACGCCGGACTGATACGCTCATACCTGTGGGATATCATTTCCCGTGTTTTATGGTGTTGAGTTTGTGCAAAGCCTAAATTTCTCGTGTAGTGAAAGGTGGACTCTAATGCGGAAGGAAGCGCGATACCCCAAACATCCTAATAAACTGAGAGCACTTATTAGAGAAGCTGGACTCAATATACGAGAGGTACATCGAGAAACGAAAATTCCTGAGAGCACATTGTATTATTGGGCTGCTGGAAATGGGATTATTCCGAAAGAAGATCGCCTTATTCTTGCTCGCGTGATAGGTTGCACCACTCACGAGTTGGTACCACAGTATGCTATGGTAGAATCTCTGCGTGGGAGCGATTTTTCAGCATTGGGGGGAGAAATGATTATCAAACGTCGGAAACTGTTGCAATTGCTGAATATTACAGGTAGCGCTCTATTCATCCTAGATATTGACTGGGATCATTTAGAAACATCTTTGACCAAGCCATCACACATGGATACAGCAGTGGTTAATGACTTAGAAGCAATCAATAACCATTATTGGAACCTCTTTATGATAGCTGCATCTAAGTCTTCTGTCCTAGATGGAGTGCTAGGGCAACTGAAAATGCAAATCCAGTTTCTTACAGAACCACAGGAAGCACGGACCCATCAACGTTTATGTTCTCTGACAAGCAATATGGGCCAACTAGCCGGAGAAATATTCTTCGACTTGCACGATCATACCACCGCTCAATCTTGCTATGCATTCGCAGCGACAGTAGCAAGGGAAGCCAAAGCGTACGATCTTTGGGCTGGTGCAGTGGTGCGCCATTCCTACCTGCCAATCTTTGATGAACGCCATGAAGATGCGTTATCATTGCTCAAACAAGCTGAAAACATTGCCCAACGAGGTGATCCGGCACTTCCCACAAAATACTGGGCAGCAGCAACTTATGCTGAAGCAGAATCAGGTGTAGGAAATCTTAAAGCTTGTCAAAGCGCATTAGAGAGAGCACATGGTGTACACGATATCAAAGGTACAAGCCCAGCATGGACCCGTTTTGATGGCTCACGACTACCTGCGCTTCAGGGGGCGTGCTATGTTCGATTGGGGCAGCCTCATTTAGCAGAGCCAGTACTACAGGAAGCATTGCAGCAACGTACGAAGTCGGATCGTAGGCGTGCTATGATCCTTTCAGATTTAGCCCTTTCTGCACTGCAACAGACGCATATTGAAAAAGCTTGTGCATATGCGCAAGAGGTGCTTACGATAGTATCGCATACATCATCAGGGTTCTTACGTAACAACTTACTCAAAATACAGCAGCAACTTGTACCGTTTGCTGATGTTGAGGAAGTGAAGACGCTGAAAAATAGTATAGCATCATTAGGATAGAAGAGAGAACAATTATGGATTTTGAGCAAGGCTATCGTTCAACACGTCAAGCATGGATTGATGGTGTTAACGAGTTTCATCCAGCCCCAAAGGGATCGTACACGTTGCCTTGGGAGAGCATGTCTTCCTGGGAGCAGGAAGCGGTAAAATCTCTCTATCATGAGGTGCGCACACTCATTTTACCTGGGCTTCAGCAGGGGATACGACTTCCCTTAGAGCATGGGGGATATCTTGTCAGTGCTCTCTGGAATGTGTTCATGTTTCGACTTTTACATGACCCAAAACCATCGTATGTGAAGCACTTTAATGAATTGGACGAATGGCAGCAGAAAACAGACGTTAAAATGTTTGAGGCAATAGAAACAGCAGCATTGCAAGAAATCTCCTAAGCAGCAAGCAAAGTTCATGGAATACCCTCTTCTCTTAAAGAGGGTATTTTTACGTCTTCAATAAGCAATCTAGCATAATTAGAGACTTCTTGGAGAGAACTTGGAGATACATAAAAGAAAAATCCCCACTTTTGCACCTCGCATATTCTACACTTCGTGTAAGAAAGTTGTTCAGTAGACTTACGCTTAGTAAAAGGAGGGATTCCCCGTGATCCACGATCCGAAACGTGCGTGGCTCGCCCTGCGGCTTTTCGCTGTCACCGATCTGTCCATGCCTGTCCCAAACGGTGCAGGACTTGATCCGCAGGAGTGGTTACGTGAACAGCTTCTGCTTTGGCCAGAGGAGTTCGCATATGACGATTGGTCAACCTATCGACCAGCCATCCGTAAAATTCGTCTGGTACAGGAGGGTCTATGAGCATCAGTGAAATTGCACAGTTACGCTTACGGATTGAGCGCGAGTATGAGGCGAGCATGTGGGTGTTGAAAGGGCTGTCTTCGGGCAATGCGCAACATGCCTTTATTAGTGCTCGACTCGAACGTATGGGAATCTATCACCAGCGTTTGAGCGAGTTGGTGGGCGAGGATCAAGCCACCGACGTGCTGTGCGAGGTCTTTGACGGCAAGAAACAGGGAGAACACCACGATGGATGAGCAGCAATCAATCGTCAAAACCCTTTGGCTCTACACCTATCAGCGCAGGTCAGACGATATGACGCACCTGATCTACGCTATCGATGAGGCTGATGCGTGGGCGCAGGCGCGAGCGTGGAAGTTGGCCAGAACGGAGACGCTGTATGGCGAGACACTAGAATCAGTTCCCGAAGGCTGGTTCACTGGCTACGTGCACGCCAAAGGGAGTCTGCGTTGCCAACCTGATGGCACACCTTTGGAGAACCCGTATACGAAGCGCGATGTGTAATAGTGCTCACAGATTTTTAGCGATCTTTCAGACTATCGACTAAACCTTGCGATAGACTGAATCTCGCTCTTGACGGCGTTGGAACGTAGCTGTATTATGAAACGCGAAGCGGCAAGATAGAACGGTGCTCCACACGGAGCGGCCCACACTCTGCACGAAGCGTCAGAGAACGTTGGCAAGCAATATACTATACTCTGATCTCCAACGTGTAGAGAGAAGAGGTTGGCGCTACCGTCGTGCATGTTTTCCTCGGTAGCCCAGCCAGGAATGCCGACTCTATTTTCTGTTCAGGAGGAAAAGTCCTATGATTTGTCCAAGCTGTCGCGCTGGATGTGCAGTAGAAGATACGTTTTGCCATCGTTGTGGGGTTGATCTGATCGTACCCTCGAAGAGTCTGGTCTCGGTACAGCAACGTTTGCCTGCTGTCCTGCAAAATCCTCAATTACCGCGTGTAGCTGCTGGTGTGGGGGCGTTGGCAATAGGCGTAGGTATCGAATTGCTGCGCCGTGGTTGGCTGGCTCGTCTGGCCCGGCCTGCACGTACATCGGCGAAAATGTTGCCAGCGCTCTCACCCAACTCTGTGCGCGATCTATTCTCGCCCTCAGAGAAGAAGCCCACGAAGCTGCCCAAAGGCTACGCAATCCATGAGACAATGGTGTATATGAGCAGAGTCTTGCGGCGCGAAGATTAATTGTATGTATGTATGTGCAATCTGTTGGCTGGGTATTTCTGATATAATCAGGGAACACTGTATATAGTCACGACTGGATGAAGAAATGGCTCTACTTTTACGTGATGGGGAGATTCGCTCCCTACTGGATATGGGCGACTGCGTAGACGCCCTGGAGCAGGCGTTTACCGCGCTTTCGCATCGAAACGCCATTAGTCGGCCTCGTGCGCGTATGATCCAAAGCAACGGTATTCTGCATGTACTCGCCGCGTCTTTCGCGGGTGCGGGCGTGCTTGGTTTGAAGACCTTTACCGTCTTTCGCCAGGGTATGCATTCCGTGGTCTTGCTCTTTAGCGCTGAGGATGGTCGTTTGCTCTCCATTCTTGAAGCTGACTGGTTGGGGCGTATGCGTACTGGTAGTGTGAGCGGTCTGGCGACGCGGCATCTAGCTAATCCCACAGCCTCGCGGGTGGGCTTGATCGGCGCTGGCAAGCAGGCCGAGACACAATTGATGGGTGTGTGCGCTGTGCGTCCTATTCGCATGGTCTCTGTCTACAGCCGCCGCCGACCTGAGTGCGAGGAGTTCTGCCAACGCATGGCACACCAATTGCAGATCGAGGTGCTTCCCGCTGCCAGTGTGCGTGAGGCCGTTGAAGATGCTGATGTGGTGATTACTGCCACGACTGCTGGTGCACCTGTTTTTGATGGCGCGTGGCTAAAGGCGGGTTGTCATCTCAATGCCATCGGCTCAAACTGGGCCAAACGCCGCGAGATCGACGACGAGACGATGCAACGGGCTAGCCTGATCGTGACTGACTCGGTGGAACAGGCCCGGCTGGAAGCTGGTGATCTACTGATCCCTGCCAACACGGGCAATCTGGATTGGGAGAGTGTCTGGGAACTGGCGGATGTTGTGGCTGGCGATGGCCCCCAGCGCAATTCATCCTACGAAATCACCGTTTTTAAGGCTGTGGGTGCCGCGCTGGAAGATATCGCCATCGCTGCCCGCGCCTATGTCCATGCTCGCGAGCAGGGTGTGGGCGAAGAAATCGATTTGCTCGGATAAAATAAGGGTGCCATGATGATGAGAAAAATTGCCAACCTGCTGCTACTTCGGCAGGCGGGACCACTGCTCTTGCTCCTGACGCTACTCCTGTTCGTTCTCTCGGCTTGTGCGTCCAATTCAGGTATCTTCGCTGGCGGAAGTTGGCAGGCAAGTGGTCTGCAAAATCAGCATCTCCAGGTGCTTGCCGTGGACCCCAATCACTTGCAGCATATCTATGCCGGTGACGCGCAAAGTGGCGTATTTGTCAGTACTGATGCGGGTTTATTCTGGAAACAGAGCAGTGTTGGTTTGCCTCTGCCTACTGCGATTTCCGCGCTTTCATTCGACATACCCGGCAAAAAGCTCTACGCCGCTACTGCTGCTGGCCTTTTTATCAGTAGCGATGCCGCCGCGACTTGGAGCATGGTCACGAACCTGCCCTCTGATGCCTATACTGCGCTGACCTTTGATGTGAATGCGCCGCAAACGGTCTATACTGGCACATCTCACTCTGGCGTCTTCAAAAGCACTGACGGTGGTATGCACTGGGCGAGCATCAGCAGCGGCCTGCCAGCGAACGCACTGACCAGCTTGCTCTACAACTCCAACCAAAAACAACTCTGGGCAGCCTTTGCGGATCGCGTGTATCGTTCGGACGACAATGGTGCGAACTGGCACCTCATGAGCAACGGCCTTCCCACCAACGTGGGCATCAACACTCTGGCCCTGAGTAGCTCTACCCTCAACAACGCTGACCTGATTTTTGCTGGCACCGAACATGGCTTCTACCTTTTAACCGATGCTGGCCAGCATTGGGCGCAGAGCCAATCTCCCCTAGCCAGTCTCCACATTTCTGCTGTGTTGCCCGATGCAACTCAACCCAAGGTTGTGTATATTGCCACCCAAATCGGTGTCTTACGTAGCCAGGATAACGGCCAAAACTGGGATCGTCTTGCTACAGGCATACCCACCAATCAGCCGATCACGAGCCTGGTGCAAGGCAATGCAAACAATGCCCAGCTTTTCGCTACCTCACATGGCATCTATTTCTACCCTGGTAGCGGAGGCGTTTCTAATCCTGCACAGTTCATCCCGATTCTCTTGGTTGTGTTCTTCTTCGGCCTCATGTATTGGTTCTTTGTTGCCCGTCCGCGCAAACGGCGTCGCATGGTTTCTTGGCAAGCAACGAACCTTGAAGAAACAAACGAGCAAGATACGCCTAGCAGTGATGAAAAGGAGCTTTAACGCGTGGATAGCCTGGGTATGGTTTAGTGCAATGGCGCAACACCACCATTGCACTAAACCATACCCAATCGGGCTGTCGATTCTGACACACACAGCGGAAGACTTGGCAGCAGAACAGGATGCTTGTTTGCTGCCGAGCTTGCTTTCACCTCTTGTATGTCTTAGGCTCGCTGCATCCCAAGCGCACCTGCAACGTCTCTCAGCAGGTCTTGCTCGGCAGGGGAGATGCGTGAGCCACCCGTATTCAACATGCCACCCTCGTTGGCGGCTTCGGCTACCTTCTGTGCGCAGTTGAACACAAACTGCTTATACTCACCAGCGTCCTGGGGTGAGGTATTTCTAAGCAGAACCGAGGCTTGCTGACAATCGTTCAGTGCATCTGTTCTACATACATTAGGGTCTCTTGACGTGCCAGCAAGCTCTGTAATAACTTGCTGAGGATTGCTTGAACGTGCGGAATCCATGATTGTCTTGGCACTTTGACCCAGTGCATTCAAAAGCGGACTCGTGCTTTTCTGAGCCAGGAGTGTTTGTAAGCTATCGAACATCGCCTTTGTCTCCTGGACCAAGCCTATGGGGCCAGAAGGCGAGGCGAACATCATGGCTTTGCCGACTTTCAATGGGGCTGATAGCAGGGTTTTCCATTCAACATCTGAGTAGGGGCTGTCACTCGGAGCGGCATACATATTGCTCTGGAGTGGAGCCTGTTGCCCAGGATATCCCTGGTGGGGAGCTTGCTGACCAGGACCACCCTGGCGTTGGCCTTGCATGTTTGGGTCATAGTTCGGCATGTTCTGCTTCTGTTGGCCCCACTCTTGTGCTTGTGCATTGGGATCGTAATTCGGCATGTTGGGATTTTGCTGGCCCCAATTTTGATTTGGCATGTTCGGGTTCTGGGAACCCCAATCCTGATTTGGCATGTTGGGGTTATCCCAGTCTGGGTTTCTGGGTTGCATATGCTCTTCCTTTGCTGTTGCTGCACATTAGGCTCCGGTGGTGGATGGAACTCGTGTGTAAAGAGTGGCTCAGCAAGCCAGCTATCTGCAACACGGCTACTTGCACGCCCCTGACGAGCCTGGATTGTTGCGACGAAATACGCGTCTTGGTAGTAGTGAAAGGGTCTACATCCCTCTTGGTTTATTCTATTGAGCTAGCCCAAACTCATGGGAAGGCGTTGGATAGTTGCGGCCTCTTGCGCTGTACCCAAACATCTTTTTCGGGGTTATACTATGAGAGAAATTATGGATAATAAAAATGGACAAGGGGCATGGCCGTATGGGCGAGCGGATGCAAAGCGGAGATGATTCCTGGTGGTTGCTAGGGTATACACGGCGTGCGTTTCTGCGGGCTACTAGTTTGTTGGCGGCTAGTTTGGGGAGCGCTTGGCTTGCGGGTTGTAGTCCTGGTGGGCAGCCAAAGCACGCGCCTGCACCTACGCCCACAGCCAGCGTCCAGCCGTCGGGATTTGTCATTCCTACCGGTTTGGGCGTCAACATCCATCTCTCAGCAACGACGCGTGCGGATATTATAAAGCTGGCCGAAGTGGGTTTTCGCGTTGTGCGCCTGGATTTTTCCTGGAACCAGATTGAGCGCCAACTCGGCAGCTATGACTTCTCGCACTACGAGCCGGTGATCGAGACGCTGGCCGCGTATGGCATCCGTCCGTTGTGCATTCTGGCCTATAATAACGCGCTTTATGAGCACACAGTTGCGCCTCCGCATATGAGCATTGGACCGCACACAGACGAAGTACGTCAAGCATTCGCACGTTTTGCTGCTGCTGCTGCTACTCATTTTAAAGGTCGCGGTATCTATTGGGAGATGTGGAATGAGCCTGACTACATGCCGTTCTGGTATCCCACGCCGCTGGCCGACGATTATATGGCGCTGGCGAAGGTAACGATCTCGGCTATCCGTCAGGCCGATCCCCAGGCCACGATTATCGCGCCCGCGCTGACCGGCCTTGAGCCACTGTATCAGGCGGCCTGGATCTTCCTAGAACGCTGTCTCTATCTGGGCTTGGCAGACTTGGTGGACGCGCTCAGCGTGCATTCGTATCGCTTCGGTGAGCCGGAGAGCGTCACTGCTGACTACCAACGTTTGCGGGATCTGCTCGCTCGCGTAACCCCGCACAAGCAGGCCATGCCCATTATCAGTAGCGAATGGGGTTACTCGTTGACCTGGATTTCCCTTGAGCAGCAAGCAGCCTATTTCGTGCGCCTCTCTCTGCTCAACCTGCTGAACGGCTTGTCGATGAGCATTTGGTATGACTGGCGTGATGATGGTATGGACCCTAAACAGGTAGAGGACAACTTTGGACTGCTCACTTGGCAGAATCAGCCCAAACCTGCCTATCAGGCGGCGCAAACGCTGATCTCCCAACTAGCAGGTTTCCGCTTGGTCGAACGCGTAGCCTTGCCCGCTAGCACAGATTACGCCCTCCTTTTCAGCATGGGCACAATCCACAAACAGGTGCTCTGGACCGCCGACTTGCCTCACACTGTCACGTTACCCATCAGCACACTCTCAGTCTTACTCACAAGCATGACCGGCGAGACACACTCCCAAGCGGCCACAGGTGGCACGCTGAAAGTGGAACTCACCGGCAATCCTCAGTATTTGACGCTGGTTTCCGGGACCAAACAGTAACCACATTTGGGGACAATCCGTTTTAAGGGTATTACGAGAGTGTCGCGACTAACACAGCTTTGATGGTGTGCAGCCGATTCTCCGCTTGGTCAAAGACAATCGAGGCTGGCGACTCAAAGACTTCCTCCGTCACTTCCAGCGCCTCCAGTCCATAACGCTCGTAAATCTGTTTGCCAAGCACTGTATCGGTATTGTGATAAGCTGGCAGACAGTGCATAAATTTCGCGCTTGGATTGTGTGTTAGCGCCATAAGCTGGCTGTTGACTTGGTAGGGCAGCATTTGTCCCTGGCGTACGCGTTTTTCCCAGCGCTCCTCTGGTTCGCCCATCGAAACCCAGACATCGGTATACACAAAGTCGCAGCCATTAACCGCAGCTTCCGCGTCTTCCGTCACAGTGATGCGTGCACCCGTTGTACTGGTGAGCGTGTGGAGTTGCTCTAGACGTTCTGTGCTCGGCCAGTATTCTTTTGGACCCGCCAGACGCATATCCATGCCCATCTTCACGCCGCCGCCTAAAAGTGAGGCGGCCACATTGAAGCCGGTATCTCCCAGGAAGCAGCACGCGACCTGTTCTAGCGGCTTGTGCGCGTGTTCCTGCATAGTGAGCAAATCGGCTAGTGCTTGGGTTGGATGCTCCTCGTCAGTTAGCCCGTTCCAGACAGGCACGCCAGCATAGCGGGCCAGTTCTTCCACTGTTTTTTGCTTGGCCCCACGATATTCAATGCCGTCGTACATGCGCCCAAGCACGCGTGCGGTATCTTTCATCGTCTCTTTATAGCCTATGTGCGAGCCATTGGAGCCAATGTAGGTTACGCGTGCGCCCTGATCGAAGGCGGCTGTCTCGAAGGCGCAGCGGGTGCGCGTCGAATCCTTCTCAAAAATAAGGGCAATATTTTTACCATGCAGGCGCGGCACTTCCGTACCCGCATACTTCGCCGCTTTTAGCTCGGTTGCCAGTTGTAGTAAGAAAGCAATCTCTTGTGAACTGAAATCGTCTAACGTCAACACATGTCGATTGCGCAAATTGAAACCCATGATTCTATCCTCCTGATAGTTCTCCAGGTGCTTCAGTCCGTTGTATGGCATCGTTGACATCTTCCACGTACTAGCCGTTCATTGGCCTGAGAAGCCGATCCGCTGTTGATCGTCTTCTCTCAGGGATAGACCCATAGTGCGTGGCAGGAATGGTGCTGAGCATGGTGCTATTGTAGCATACATCCGAGCTTATGTGGCGGTTTTGTGCTATGGCAAGCCTATGACCTTCCAAACCTTTACCAAGTGATCCCAACTACCAGAGGCGATCTCTTTTTCATCAGGCGACCAAGCTACCGTATTTACTCCTCTAGTATGCTCATGATAGACCATGAATGTCGTTCCCGTGAAAGGACTCCAGACATGGACCGTGTTATCATCGCTGCCAGAGGCGAGATATTGTCCATCGGGCGACCAAGCCACGGTATTGACGCCGCCTGTGCGGCTGGTGGACACGCGCACAACGCTCCCGGTAAACGCGTCTCTCACCTGGACCGTCCCATCCTGGTCGCCCGATGCAAGATATGGCCCTTTGGGCGACCATGCCACCGTGTTGACCGCATCAGTGTCGCGGTACGAGGCCAGCAATAGCTGTGAGTGAGCATCCCAGACCTGGACAGTTTCGCTCCAACTGCCCGTGGCGATGTCTTTGCCATTAGGCGACCAGGCCACCGCAGCCACGACATCGCTAGCGGGATAGGTGAGTAGCGTTTGGCCCGTTTTCACATTCCAGACGCGGGCAGTGTGATCCCAGCCGCCAGAGACGATTTCCGTGCCATCAGGTGACCATGCCACCGCATCTACTAAGGTATGGTGTCCCGTATAGGTCATGAAGAGATGCCCGGCTGAGGAGCTAGGCGAGGCGTCCCAAACCTGGACTGTGCCATCCCAACTGGCTGAGGCGATCCGCTTGCCATCGGGCGACCATGCCAGTGCAGCCACATAATCGGAGTGCCCGTAATACGTCCAGAGCAGCTCGCCACTTTGCGCATCCCAGATTTTGACCGTATTATCCCAACTAGCTGAGGCGATCTGCTTGCCATCGGGCGACCAAGCCACCGCAGTGATATTATCGGTGTGCTGATTGAAATTGAGCAGCGTGTTCCCTGACGCGGGCTGTAAGGCTAGACGCGTGAGATACGCCTCATGAAAAAGCAATCCCATAGCCAGGATCAGGCAAGCCACCACAGCAACGCTCAACGTCCGCCAAACGAGGTTGATAATCTTGTGCATATGCGGCTGGCGCGTTGGTAGCGCCACAGCCTGCTCGTGTCTCGTAGTAGCATGTGGCAACTGTGTAACAAAGTGTGGCGAGAAGCGCGGCAAGGGCTTGATGGTAGGCTGGGGTAGAGCATCCAGCCGTGCTTCAAAAAAGTGATAATCCTTCAATGTTTGCGTGCAAGTCGCGCAGATTTGCACATGAGCATCCAGAGCATGTTGATCCTCTGGCGAGAGGTCTTCATAGCGCAGTGCGAGCTTTTCTCTCCACGCGAGACAGGGGGGACGGCTTTTCATTGTGTGCTTCTTCCCTCTTCTCCTGCTCGATCATTCAGTATACGATAGTAAATCTGGCGAAATTCTTCTTTACCTCGGCTGACATACTTGCCCACGCTAGTAATCTTGATACCTAATAAATCGGCAATCTGCTGTTGGGACTGTTTCTCGATCACATAGAGAATAAAACACGGGCGATATGTTGGTGAGATGCGTGCCAGCACAAGCTTCATTACTTCAGTTTCCTCGACTACTTTCTCTGGGCCAGCGATACTTAGCATGGCAGATTGCTCAGCGTATTCGTCCCATGGAACAGTATGGATCAATTTGGCATGGTTTTGATAGGTATAGGCGCGATTGGTCGCGATACGATAAAGCCAGCTTGCAAAGCGTGTTGGGTCGCGCAGACTCAGCAAGGCTTGCCAGGCTTTAAGAAACGTTTCCTGCGTGAGTTCGCAACCGACGCCATCGTCGCCAACCATGCGCACAAGGTACCGGCTCAGGCGGCTATTATAGCGCTCATAGAGTTTCTCAAACGCGAGTTGATCCCCTTGCTGGGCACGCAGCACCAGTTCGCACTCGTCAGGAAAGCCGCCTGCCTCATTCGTGGAAGGATCGCTTCTATTGTAAGACATCCGTTGTCTACTCCTGGCATCTGTTGAAATTGTTACTCTTTTTGCCACAACCCCAACTCTTCCGCCGTCATCCGAAAGAGTGTGCAGAGCCTCTGTAAGAAATATGCGCTAGGAGAAGCGCTGCCACGTTCCCAACGACCAATCGTTTTGGGATCAGCTACTCCTATTTCCTCTGCAATATACGCACGTGACCATCCGCGTCTCTGACGTTCCCAACGCAACTGCTCATGTGGAATCTGTTTGCTTATTTCCTTGATAGTTTGCATGTTGTATTCTCCCCCCATCAATTGAGCTTGCTCGAACAGGAAGTGCGAACCTTATCAGTAGCACATGGATGGTGTACACCTCTATCAACGTTGATCTTCGTTACGCCCACGCTTTTTCAATACCACTGGAAAATGTCGCCTCCCTTTAGTAATGACACGTATAGATGGGCAAATGTGACACGAATTTCGCTACTTGTTCCATTGGCTATTCTCAATCTTAACTGAATAGTGTATGCTTTGGAAGATCACCAGCTTGTTTGCCCGCATGGTGCGTATTGCTCAAAAGGGAGCGGCTCTTATGCTTATTGTACAAGCTCATCATCAGAGAGAAGTGGACAACTTGGTTGCGGCCTATGTTGGGCAGCGTATAGACCGTCGTGCTTTCTTGCAACGTGCTGTGTGCGCTGGCTTGAGTTTTAGCGCTGCCTCCGCGTTGCTGACTGCTTGTGGCGGGGACAATGGTACGCCGACTTCTCTTGATGTGCTGAATGTTTGGAGTGGCGAGGAGCAGGCATCGTTTCTGGCTGTGATCGCTCCTTTCACCAAAGCCACTGGCATCACCATCAATCTTGAAGCCACACGCAACCTGAATGCCGCGCTGACCATCCGCACACGCGGCAATAACCCTCCCGACGTGGCGGTGATACCCAATCCGCCCCAGTTGCGCCAGCTTGCTAAGCAGAATCTTCTGGTACATTTGGATACGTTCTTGGATATGGCGCAGATGCGTCAAGACTATTCTAGCGACTGGCTTGATCTGGCTTCTTATCGTGGCCATCTGTATGCACTGGTATACAAAGCCGCTAATAAGGGCACAATCTGGTATAGCCCGACTAGCTTCCAAAAGCAGGGTTACGCGCTTCCCACCACCTGGGGTGAGCTACTCACGCTCTCGACAGAAATTGCCCGCACTGGTCAGTATCCCTGGGCACTGGGTGTGGAAAACGCCACGGCTAGCGGCTGGCCTGCCGCAGACTGGGTAGCAGAAATATATCTCAAGCAGTTTGGGCCTGAATTGTATGACCAGTGGGTCAATCATCAGATTCCCTGGACGCATAGTAGTATCAAGCGTGCCTTCCAACTCTTTGGGCAGATCGTGGGTGGTGCGCACTATATTGCAGGTGCTCCGCAAACGGTGCTGAATACTAGCTATGACAAAGCCTGTTACGAGCCGTTCTCTACGCCGCCCCAGGCATATATGGACTACTTGGGAGACTTTGCTGCTGGCTTTATCACCACTGAGTTTCCCAAGGCGCGGCCCAGCGTTGATTTCAACTTCTTCCCTTTCCCAACGCTCGATCCAAGCTATGCGGGCACGGTGACTGGCGGAGCTGACCTTGTGGTAGCTATGCGCGATAACGCGGCAGTGCGCCAATTTATGACCTATCTCTCGACGGCTAACGCTCAGGCTATCTGGGTCAAACGCGGCGGGGCTACCTCGATCAATCGAGCGGTCAACTTGGCGGATTATCCCAACGATGTGGCCCGCGCCTCTGCACACATGCTGATTAACGCTACAACATTCCGCTTTGGGGCTGGCGATATGATGCCCGTCGCAGTTCAAAAGGCTTTTTGGCAGAAGATTCAGAACTTTATCCTCGATCAGAGCCAGCTTGATAGCATTCTGAGTGCCATCGAATTTATAGCTCAACAAGTGTATAACGGTTTATGAGCGTTTTTTGCGATTTCACGCGAGCACAAGCCCCAGACTAGCCCCCCAAAAGACGTTCCTCAGACAAGCACGTTTCCGTACACTAAAAGTAACGATTGATAACCACTTCATGGCAGCGCGTGACAGTTTCGTCATGCCCTATGTGTCTGCCTGCATTTTTTTTCAAGGAGGTCACGATGCCTATCTATGATCGCCAAAAGCGCAATCAGTTGGACCAAATTGTCGAAGACTTCACCGTACACCACAGCCTATCACGCCGTGAGTTCATGCGACGCGCTGGCGCAGTCGGCCTTTCGATGAGTGCCGCAGCAGCCTTGCTGGCTGCCTGTGGTGGCCCTAGTGGTGGCTCTACAACCAAAGTCACCTCTATCGACGTAATGACCGAATATGTGGATACAGAATTAGTTTCCTTTGGAGCCATCAACAAGGCTTTCACAGCAAAAACCGGCATTCAGGTCAAAGTCGAAGCTACACGCGACCTGCTCGCTGTGCTGACCACACGCGTCAGAGGTGGTAATCCGCCAGACATCGCTGGGATGCCTTCGTATACCAAGTTCCAATCACTTGCCCAGCAGGGGAAACTGGTGAAATTGGACAGCTTCTTTGATATGAGCCAGATCCATCAGAACTATAATCAATCCTGGATCGATTTTGGCTCGGTCAACGGCAATCTGTACGCTGTGTTCCCCAAGGCCAATAGCAAGGGCACCATCTGGTATAGCCCCAAGCAGTTCCAGACCGAGAACCTGGCTATTCCTAAGACGTGGGACGATCTGATTACACTGTCGAACACGCTCGCCAGCGGTGGCAAATTCCCTTGGGCTTTGGGTGTGGAGAGCGGTGCTTCCAGTGGTTGGCCGGCTGCCGACTGGGTAGATCAGATTTATCTCAGCTTGAATGGCCCCGACATGTACGATAAGTGGGTCGCCCACAAGATCCCCTGGACCGATCCAAGTGTGAAAAACGCTTTTCAGATGTTCGGCCAGATCGTTCATGGTAATAACTACATCAATGGTGCGCCACAGGCCGTCCTGGCCACCAACTTCCAGGATGCCTCCTACCTGCCCTTTGATAATCCACCCAAAGCCTACATGTACTACTTGGGCGATTTCGCAGAGGGCTTCATCGCCAAGCAATTCCCAGGCATTCAGGCGAACACTGATTTCGGTTTCTTCCCTTTCCCCACGATTACGTCGCAGTACGCGGGCGCGGTGACAGGCGGAGCGGATATCATGGCAGCTTTGAAAGATAACGACGGCACCCGTCAGTATATGCAGTTCATCGCGTCAACGGAAGCGCAGAGCATCTGGCCCAAACTTGGTGGCGCGACCTCTGTCAACAAGTCGGTTCCCCTGAGTGTCTATTCCGATCCCGTGTCAAAAGCTTCCGCCCAACAGTTGACCACTGCCTCCGTCTTTAAGGTTGGAGCCGATGACCTGATGCCCACAGCAATGGAGAACGCCTACTGGGCGGGTATGCTGGTCTTTATCGGCGACCCTTCAAAGCTGGATAGCGTACTCAGCACGCTAGAAAGCACAGCGCAACAAGCCTATACAGCCTGAGTACAATTGTAGGGTGAGAGATTATGAGTGTCCCATCCGACGCCGATGGCGAGCATCTGCGCTACATGCTAGGGGCCAAGAGTAACGAGCCAGCCGCGCATCCAGGGGATGATACAGGCAAACCTCGCTATCACCTAGCGTGTAGCGCCAGAGCTGGCCTCTGGCGTTGAGTGGTGTCGGGCGGGACTGTTTTGCACCCGCCTTCACAAAGGATGTAGCTGATGGCAACGATAGCGACGACGAGACGTGTGGCTGCGACAGTCCCGCCTCACCGCAAATGGCAGGGCATCTCCTGGACGGCTTGGTTCTGGGTTGCGCCCGCCTTGATTCTTTTGGGAGTCTTTTTTATTTGGCCGTTGATAGACACTGCCTGGCTGAGTTTGCAGAATGCTGACTCGACGACCTTTGTGGGATTGAAAAATTACGGTCTCATCTTCACCAATCCGAATCTCCTGAATGTGCTAAAAAATAACCTGCTCTGGTTGGTGGTGGCGACCATTCTCACTGTTGGCCTGGGCTTGCTGGTTGCTGTGCTGGTGGATCGGGTGAAGATCGAGAGTATCATCAAATCTGCTCTTTTCGTTCCCATGGCAATCTCCTTTGTGGGAGCGGGCGTGATCTGGCGCTTTATGTACATCTATGAGCCACCTAACACGACCCAGATCGGCCTGCTGAACGCCTTCCTGAGCATATTCCATCTCCCGGCGCAAGCCTGGACAATTAACGAAGCCTTTAATAACCTGGCACTGATTGCGGTCTATGTCTGGATGTGGACCGGTTTTAGCATGGTGATCCTTTCAGCCGCCCTCAAAGGCATTCCCGACGACGTTATCGAGGCTGCTAAAATCGATGGAGCGAGTCGCCTGACCATGTTCGGGCGTATAACATTACCCATGATCGCGCCTACCATGGTTGTTGTTGTCACCACAATGCTGATCAACATCCTCAAAATTTTTGATGTGATCTATACCATGACAGGCGGCAATTACAATACCAGTGTGATCGCCATGGAGTTTTACAACCAGTTGTTTGGCAACGGAAATTATGGCCTGGGCAGCGCCTTGGCGGTGGTGCTGACGATAGTGGTCCTACCGGTGATGTATATCAATATTCGGAGATTACGAGCCGAGGAGGGAACACGATGAGTTTATCTGAACTTCCTCTGTCCAGTGACAGGCAGACCCCAGTGGCAACGCAGGTGCTGCGTCCGACGGTACGCAAACGCACGAAGATTCGCGCTCTGGGAGGAGGAGCGGCTGGCCCAGTGGTTACAGCTATAGTGGTGGTGATCGCTCTGCTGTGGTCCGTGCCCACCTTCGGCCTCTTTGTTGCATCGTTTCGTCCCGCTCACCTAATCACCTCTACGGGTTGGTGGACTGGGTTGGTGCCGCCTTGGACTTTTACTATTCAGAACTACCTGAACATCATCCAGGCGAACGGTCTTGGTCAGGCTTTCCTCAATAGCCTCATTATTGCCATTCCGGGGACGATCTTTCCGCTCCTGCTGGGTGCCTTCGCGGCCTACGCCTTTGCTTGGTTGAAATTCCCCGGACGTGACCTCATCTATTTCGGCGTTGTCGCGTTGTTGGTGGTACCCTCCCAGATTGCGTTGGCACCGGTTTCACAAATTTTCACCATTATCGGGTTCAACGGCCAATATTGGGCTGTCTGGATCGCGCATACGGCCTTTGGCTTGCCCTTCGCGGTCTTCTTGCTGCGCAACTTTTTTTCCACCCTGCCGAAAGACCTGATGGAATCAGCCCATATTGACGGCGCTTCGTCTTTCCGTACGTTCTGGACCATCGTTTTGCCGCTCTCAGTACCGGCGCTCGCCTCGCTGGCTATCTTCCAGTTTATGTGGGTGTGGAATGACCTGCTGGTTTCCCTGATCTTCCTGAGCGGCAACCCGGATCGTGCGCCGATGACCTTGACGGTGGCAAATCTGGTCGGACAGTATGGGGAAAATTATCCAGTCCTGACTGCGGCTTCGTTTCTCTCTATGGCCCTGCCGTTGGTGATCTTCTTCTCCTTACAGCGTTACTTCGTACGCGGCATCCTGGCTGGATCGGTCAAAGGATAAGCTTACGCTCGATTAGAGGTATGGCGTGTTTTACAAGCAGAACACGCCATACCTCTATACTATCCTATACTAATCTTCCCCCCCAGCCGCAGCGGATTGCGCGAACATTGTGCCCAGGCCAAGTCCCTTCGCGACGCGTGTTCCCAGATCGCGGTCAACCTGCATCCAGAGTTTGAGGGCGCGTTCTTGCACGGGCCGCTCGACGCCCTGGCTCATGTGTCCGACAATGTTGCTGACCATGTGTTCACGATCTGTGGGCGACATGATTTGACGATAGAGGTTGCCCGGCTGCACAAAATCGTTGTCTTCGGCACGCAGTGTATAGGCGCTGCGCATGATCTCGCCGCTCGCAAACCAGCTCGGCTCCTCGTAGTGTTGCGGATCAGCTTGTGGACCGCCGTAGCTGTTCGGTGCGTAGACTGGCTGCTTCCCGCTAGACTTGTAACGCATCGCGCCATCTTTATTGTAGCTATGTACCTCAACGTGGGGCTGGTTAACCGGCAGTTGCAGGTAATTGACACCGATGCGATGGCGGTGCGTGTCGGGATAACTGAACAGTCGGCCCAGCAGCATCTTATCGGGACTGGGACCGATGCCGGGTACCATATTAGACGGCTCGAATGATGCCTGCTCGATCTCCGCGAAGAAATTCTCCGGGTTGCGGTTCAGCACAAAGCGCCCGATGGTCATAGGCGGGTAGTCGCTGTGCGGCCAGACCTTGGTCAGATCGAAGGGATTGAAGCGATACTTCGCCGCGTCCTCGAAAGGCATAATTTGCATCTCCAGGCTCCAGGCCGGGTAATCGTGCTTCTCGATGGCCTCGCGTAGATCGCGGCGATGGTAATCGGGGTCTTCCGCAGTCATGGCTTTGGCCTCAGCATCGGTGAAATTCTGGATATGCTGTTCCGTCTTGAAATGATATTTGACCCAACAACGCTCACCTTGCGCATTAATCCACATAAACGTATGGCTACCATACCCGTTCATGTGGCGGAAGCTGCGTGGTATGCCGCGATCCGACATCAGGATTGTCACCTGGTGCATGGCCTCTGGCGAGAGCGACCAGAAGTCCCACATGGCGTTATGGCTGCGCATATTCGTATCAGGCATACGCTTCTGCGAGTGAATAAAATCTGAGAATTTGCTGGGGTCGCGCACGAAGAAGACCGGCGTATTATTGCCGACCAGATCGTAGTTGCCCTCTTCCGTGTAGAACTTCATGGCAAAGCCGCGTGGATCGCGCATAGTGTCAGCCGACCCCAATTCACCCGCTACGGTGGAGAAGCGGGCCAGCATGGGCGTGCGTTTGCCAACAGTATTGAGAAACGCGGCTTTTGTCCAGTGGCTCACATCCGCAGTCACTTCAAAGTAGCCAAACGCGCCGCTACCCTTCGCGTGAACCACACGTTCCGG
>JBDTBU010000220.1:0-3703 GCA_039923935.1 Ktedonobacteraceae bacterium
CGCTCGCCATAGCCAAACCAGTTGAGCATCGATTGCGCTACCAGCACACCAAGCGTAGTGGTCAGGCCCACCATGAGCAGCGCAGCCAAGAGCAGACGAGGCCGGGCCAAGTGCCAGGAAAGTTGCGGCTCTTCCAGCAATTCAACAGCGATGGGATCATCCCAGAACGTCTCCATCATCGCGCGGCGTCGCAAGGCAGCAGGAACCGTCGCACGCGTTTTGTCGCCCGGCAGCAGAGCACGCCAAAGGAGCTTGCCGAGACGGCTGACACGGCCAACGGTGAACCAGGGGCCGATAGCACAAAAAGTGACATACACTAGAAAAAGCAGTGGAATCAGCAGCAAGGGTGACAATAGGTCATGGTTGATATCACTAAAAGCATCGCTATAGGAGAGCAACTGGAGCGCACCAATATAGGTAAACGTATCACGGTTGAAGATGAGCAATAACAGTATCACAAAGCCAAGTATGCCGCTGGTTATCAGCAGCAATGGGCGGCGCTTGCGCCAACGCGGGCTGATTAGTGCAGCATAGTGCAAGCCAATGGCGAACCAGATATAGGGCACACCAAGCGCGGGCAACCAGATTATACGCCACCAGAAGTCTAGCGAGAAAAATGATGTAGAAGATATAAGGGGACTAGAAATAAGGATAGCGTGAATAAAGAAGAAAAGTGCGGAAAGGCCCAGACCGATCACGCCCAAACGCGCAATGCCCGTGCGGCGCTCGCCATTCAACCAGACAGTCAAGGCCAGCCAGAGAAAGGTCGTCAGGTTGAAGATCGAGAGAGCCAGGACTACAGTTTGCAGCAAATGAGCGGGATCGAGAAAAGTGTGCGGAAACATATTATCCTTCTTTGTAGTATGGCACCCATGCGCCGCGCCTGTCCTGCACAAGCGCCACGCCATCCTCATCCCACATAATCATGCGATTGAGCGAATAGATCAGCGTGGCTCGTGCGCGTGCAACCTTGTCGTCCACGGCGGTTTCGCTCAGACCCCAGGAGGCATAGATGCGCCCGTTGGTACGGCTCACAGCACGTTTGTCGTACAGGTTCAGGCGGGCGGCGATCTGTTCGTTGGTCATGCCCTGCGCCACCAGTTCAGCCACACGCAGTTCATTTGGCTCCAACAATGTGCGTGGTGACTGCTCGTCGAGGTCACGCACCTCTTGCACACGATCCTCAATCTCTGGGTCAACCAAACTGCGCCCGCTAATCGCATCCCGCAAAAGAGGCAGCAACATACTGGGCAAAAGATAGTTGCTTTTGCGTACATAGGCATAGTGGGTCAGAATACCGGCGGCGCGAAACTCGCGATAGTACTCGTCGTCGTCCTGGATCGAATAAAAAACGACGGGCATACGTGGGCGCTCGCGTCGAATAGCCACAGCCGCTGCGACTCCACTCATGGCCTTCCGACCAGGCTGAGAAGGTTGCAATTGCACGTCCATCAGGATCACATCAATATCCAGTTCCAGCGCTTGGGAGAGCGCCTCCTGGCCTATCGCGGCCTCACCCAGAACCTGCACGGCTCCAGTGGCCTGCAAGCCTTCGCGCATGGCCTTGCGTAACGGTCCATGATCGTCTACCAACAAAAGTTTAATGACGGGCATACAGTTTATTCCGCTGCTTTCTACAATCTGCTTCACTAAGACCGGGCTTCATTATAACAGTTTGAGGAAAGATGGGCGTGTGTTCGCGACACCAAAAAGCTGCACGCGAGAATCGCCGGGACTGCGTGTGGCAAGGAGCCTTGCCTTTTACTCAACTTTGTGGGTAGAATCTCTCAATAGAATTGTATATACAGATACAGGAATGAATAAGCAGAGATGAACACCTCTCAGCCCGGATCGAATGCACCAATTCAGCCGCAGCCCGCGCGTGACATGGCACCGCGTCGCTTGATTGTGACTGCCAGTGTTGTAACCTTCGCTATCCGTGACTGGTCGCTCTGGGTGCTCTTGCGCGATGGTCCGTGGGGACCGCCGATGCGCTTGGTATTGGGGACTGAAACAGTGACCGAGGCAGTAGCACGCATCATCGAAACATTGCTGGTCTGGCATGAAAGCGCCCCGCTTATCCAGTTGCAGGCGGGATGGCAGGAACAGCAGGTCTATGTCTGGAACAGCACTGAGCAAGGTGCTGCTGTTTCGCTGATTCATAGTGTGCTACTGCGTGCCAATCGCGATGAATTGCGCCCCAACCTGCATCGCCAGCCGGTGCCGAGTCTGCGCGTGCGCTGGGTTGACGTTGCTGAGATCGAGGCAGGTCGCTATACGCTGGACCCCGAAGTGGCACCTACGTTGCAGACAGCTCTGCATACTATGCGCTCACAGGTCCAGCGCGACCCGGAAATTGTCTTGCGTTATCTGGCCGATATGGCCGCGATGCGCCCGGTTGGCCTGGACAAAGAACGGTGGGCACGCGAGAACAACCCACACCAAAGCAAGCCGACGCTCTCATTAGATGTGGTCAAGGAGCCAGCAAAGGGCGACGGAATTCTGACCCTGGCGGAAGCGTCCCTGCTGTATAAAGCCTTCTTCCCGCCGGATGAGCAGATTGATCTCTCCAATTTGCGACGGCGCTTCCTCTTGACCAATCGCCTAGCAATGCTCGATGAACAGCGTCCAGTGCGTGGCCGCGAACTGGACTGGCGGCGTGTCAGTCGCGCATATCGTTATAAAGGCAACTAACTATGAGTAAAGACGCGGAACATTCTTTTTCGCGTCTTTACTCATACAACACTCTGCTTAGATCTCGCGCCAGCATGTATGATACGAGCGCCATTTGGCGTACCCCAGTTTCGCGTAGAAATCCGTCAGTTCCACCCAATCGATACAGCAGGTACCGACGCCGCGCTCTTTCAGCAGGTCGGAGGCGCGTGCAACCAGTGCGATACCAATCCCGCGCCCTTGCTCAGAGGCAGCCACTCCAACCGCGCCCAACGCGCCTGCGTCGTCGCCGAGCAATTGCTGCCAGATCACATCGGTACGTGTGGGATGAGAGTGCGCGGTGTAAGTGATGAGCGTGCCAACGACCTGCCCGCCCTGCTCACGCGCCACGAGCACATCCTGGTAGTCGCCAAGTCGAGCGGCGCGTGCGTAGTGCATCGACCAGTTAGGAAACTCGCGTGTTTCAAAGGCCAGTACCTCCGCCATATCCTCCTCGCGGGCAGGCTCCAGCGTGATCTGCTGCTCAGCCATGCGCCGATAGATTGCCGGAGGAGTTGCGTACTGGCTCAAATCCTGCATCAGATCGTACACCGTTTGGGAGAGATCCCAGCCGCGTGCTTTGAAGAAGTCTTGCGCGGGTTCCAAGTTGCCTGGCACGCCACACCAGAAGCGCGGCACGAGTCCCCCCAATTGCAGCAAATGCACACCAGCCTCACGCAAGTGTTGAAGCGCCACATC
The DNA here is from genome assembly GCA_039923935.1 of Ktedonobacteraceae bacterium. Lineage (GTDB taxonomy): Bacteria > Chloroflexota > Ktedonobacteria > Ktedonobacterales > Ktedonobacteraceae > Paraktedonobacter. The sequence goes on from JBDTBU010000220.1 coordinate 3,412, forward strand.
GTACAGTGCACTCCCCAAACCTCGACGCTGCCATGAGGGAGCGACTAGTAGAGCCAGCAGATGCCCTGTTGGCTGATCCCTGGCCTGACTCTGCGAGGTACCCACAAATCCGATGATCTCTCCGTTTTCTCTAGCTACAAAATGGCCCGCGTGAGGAGCGGAGAGAATCTGTTGAAAACGCTCAAATGCAAGGGGCCAGACCTGCCCTACTGTGCTTTGCCAGAGAGTGAAGACGGATGCTGTGTCGGTGTGGGCATCGTATGGCTGAATTTTGCTGGTGATCTCTTGCATA
>JBDTBU010000221.1:0-4287 GCA_039923935.1 Ktedonobacteraceae bacterium
AGGGTGCTATCAATCGTATTATTGCGATCCGTGGCGACACTGAGCGGACTGAGTGCCAGAGCCAACGCAGCTAGCAGACCAGCCGTGACCCCAAAGTGACGCCGTACCAGGAAAAAGAGTATTAGGACAGAGAGCACACCAGCGAGAGCCTGGGGGAAGAAGATGCTAAACGGCGTAAAGCCGAAGATCTTGACGCTAATGGCCTGCAACCAGAAACCCAGAGGCGGCTTGTCAACCGTCACAAATCCCCCTGGATCGTACGCGACAAAGAAGAAGTTATGCAGGCTGTCGGCCATACTCCTAACGCCAGCAGCGTAGAAAAGATTGCCAAACCCATTTTGTCCCAGTTGGTAGAAATTCATGAAGATCGAGACGAGCATTACCGCACTTAAAGCGATCTTTTGCCAGAGTTGCGGCAGTAGTGCTTTGTCCTCTTCCCCAAAAAATGCTGGTTCAGATGCCAGCGCTGTTTTCTCCGTATATGCCATCGTATGTGTATTTCCCTTCTGCAAGAAATGTCCAGAAACGTGAGAGAGTCCGGGCGTGTGTTGGGGTTGCTGTACGAAGACCCACAAGCGCATACCCAGATAGGAGATCAGAACGGTGCCGCCAATCGCAACCAGTTTGGCGAGATTCATCCAAACAGTTGTGCTCAGGTGCGCCGCTTGTAGGCTGCTGTTCAGGCTGCCCAGGATGAGATCGTTGCAGGCGATTCCTGCCAGTGTAGTCAGCACAAAACGCGACACTTCACGCTTATTGGTGCGTCCACGGTGTTGAAATGTCCAATGTCGGTTCAGAGCAAAACTGTTCAGTGCACCCAGAGCGTAGGCCAGTGAATTTGCGAGCAGCAACAGAGACGTATTCTGCGTGGGCCAGAGCCAGAGCAAACAATTCAGCGCCAGCAGGTCGGTCAGCGTATTCAAGCAGCCGACCAGCCCAAAACGCAGGAATTGTCGGCTGTCCCGGCTCAGTAATGTGTGGCTGGACGTGACAGTCTGCTCTGGCAAGGGTGTGGGTGCGGGTTGTTCTATAATTGGCATAGTGGGATGCACTCTCTTTCAACGGAATATGCCTTTTGCAATTGGTACTTGTTTGCATATTTCGAGCGATATTTCTACTATAATACTGATATATAAAGGTTTTGTAAGAAAAATGTAAAATTTCTTTAAAGTAAAAATGACAGTAAAATATATATTTATTGTAATCATGGATAGATAATATATATTTCACTGTATAGTATCAAGATCAACGCGGATCTTTTCAACGTTGAGTAATAAGCAGGCAAATGATCCGCGAATACGGAGCGATCATGGTATAATTGTGGTCGGGATAGATCATGTCTATTAGCAATAGCTACCGGCTTTGTGGAGGATAAAAATAATGGTCGCACAACCAGAAAACACGCGTATGAGCATTGAGGAATGTTTGGAGTTGGATCGAAGTAGCTCTGATGTACGATACGAATATGCTGATGGCTACGCCTATATGATGAGCGGCGGCACCCCCCAACACGCTTTGATTATTGGGAATGTCCAGGGCGAGTTAAGCAGGCAGTTGCGTCAGCGCCATAGTCACTGTCGCGCCTATCCAGCAGGTGCGACAGTGTGGCTTTCGGAGACACGTTATGTACACCCGGATGTTGTGGCTACCTGTGACGAGCAAGATCTGATCTCAATGGATAGCCTACACTCACCGTGCCTAGTCGTGGAGGTGCTTTCTCCCAGCACAGAGCGCAAAGACCGCAGCGAGACGTTTGACTGGTATCGGGACTGCCGCAGTATTCAAGAGATTGTTTTTGTCAGGACTGAACACCCCCTCGTAGAGGTCTACAAGCGCAGGACCGCTGAGAAACAGTGGCTGCTCCAATTCTATGAGCCAGGCGAGGATGTGGAACTGAGCTGCGTGGGTCTGCGGATACCAATGGATCTCATTTATGAAGAAGTTACTTTTCCTGAAAACAAGATTGATAAAGGGCCGTAATAAGCTGATCATTGTTGTATCTACCCGCTCCTCTCTAAAGAAAAGCAAGTATTGTACCATTGATGTGAAATACTGTTTAGAAACACAATATTTCGCATCAATGGTACAATACTCTAAAAAGAAGAAATTACCACACTATTGCTAACCAAACACTGGTCCCCACGCCCTAATTCTCTCCGGCGTGATTACAATCACTGGCAACTTCTCCAACGTCATGTTTAGGTACTGGATATAACGTTCGCGCAACAGTGGCAAGGCTTGCGTGTGCAGAACATGGCCGGGAAGGACGATTTCAGCACGCCCGTAAATCAGTATATAGCCCAGTTGTGACCAATCATCGGCGTACTGGTCGATGAGCAGCGAGACTTCGTGACGGGCCTCGATGTTGTGCACGCGTTTGAGTTGATGTACAGCGACGCTTTTGGGTTTTTCATCTAGCGGAGTATAGAAGTGTTGCCCGTCAAACGCGTAACAGACGGGCACGACAGAGGGATGCCCGTCCGCGTCCGATGTAGCTAGGCGGGCGACGCGCTGCTGGCGGACAAAGGCGCGTTCAACTTGGGTTAAGCTGGTTCTTCTTGCTGCCATATATTTTTCTTCTTTTCGACAGTTTGCAAAAGGAGGTCTGCCTCGTCGTGTACATTATCTGTATGGGTCATGACCTTGGCGACTTGGATTGCTTCACGTTCGCCTGGATGGTTAGCCCAAGTGTAGGTTGGAAAGGTCAGGCTCCATGTCTGTTTCGCATATAGCGCGTCCTTTAGAGACTTCTCTCAATCATTTTACCACCAGAGCACCCTGGTGGCGTGCGCTCGCGCTGGGGGTGTTGCTGGCGTTTTCCCTGGCGATCTCTGTCTGGTTGATAAGCCGTTCGCCGCTGGATGCGGTCACTATCGATGTGAATAACCATACGCTGATCGCATCGATTTTTTCGCCGTATAGTCTGAGTTTTCTCCCATACCTGTTGGCGTGCGTGCTGGTTTTTGTGACGCGCCCGGCTAGTGGACGTTGGCGTTGGCTGGAGCTGGGACTGATCCTGGGGGGCGCTGCCGTGTTGCGTATACTGCTCTTGCCCTTGCCGCCCAATCTCTCACGCGATTCCTGGCGTTATGTCTGGGATGCACGCGTTTTCCTGCATGGCTACAGTCCCTATGTTTACGCACCGGGTAATAACGTGCTGAAGCCGCTATGGGACGTTCTTTTCGCTAATAGCCGCTATCGCAATGTGCCTACGATCTACCCGCCGGGTGCGCAATATATCTATATCCTGAGTTATGTGTTTGCTCCCAGCAACTTGTATTTTCTCAAAGGCATGTTCGTCGTGTTCGACCTAGCGAGCTGCGCTATCCTGGCGAAGTTGCTGGTACGCAAGGGGCTGGACCCGGCGCGGGTGATCCTCTACGCTTGGTGTCCGCTCTCAATCGTCGAATTTGCCTTGCAGGGACATATGGATGTGCTCCCGGTAACATTTACGCTGCTAGCTGTACTCTCAACGAGCAACACATCCTGGCGTGGACGTGGGTTAACGGGCTTCTTGATTGGCATCGCGACGTTGACCAAGCTCTATCCCATTATTATGCTTGCGTCCGTGGTTCGCTTACGCATGTGGCGGCGCGACTGGCTGCTGGTGCTGACCTGCCTGCTGACGATTGTGTTGGGCTATCTGCCCTTCTATATCCAGGGCAACGGCCAGATCTTTGGCTTTTTCAGTGTCTATTCCAATGAGCAAGGGGCCAATGCAGGCTTTATCCAGCTTTTCGTCGCCTGGTTTGGCGATCTCCATCATTTTTCTCTGGCAACAATTATCACACAGGAACATTTAGTGGCTTTTTTGATGTTAGTAAGCGCCTCACTCGTGGTGTTCCTCTTGCGGCAATACGAGCGAATTAGCCTGGAGGCGGGTATGCTACTACTCTTTGGGTTGGTGTTCGCGATCTCTTCCCACGTCTTTCCGTGGTATACAACGATGCTGTTGCCTTGGATTGCTCTGTTGCTACCTACGCATGAGAGGCGTCTCGCGTGGCCATTGCTGATTGCCCGTGTGTTGGCTCTACTCGCACTCTTCATTTTCGCTTGCATCTCTGTTGTCAGTTATGTACAAAGTGATCCGTTAATCTATTATCGTATGACCTATTATCCACTTGTGATCGAATTGGCCTTAGCCGTGGTGATCGCTCTTAGTTATAGTCTTCCTAACATCTGGCAGAAAGGAACCTCTTTTGCAAAACAACAACCAAAAACCATCGATTGAAAATACTCTTCCGCCATCTTCACCGGAGCGTGGGCGCATCAAGTGGTTGAGCATGA
>JBDTBU010000222.1:0-29631 GCA_039923935.1 Ktedonobacteraceae bacterium
GACAACCTCTTGCGCGTGGATAACGCCGCGTTTGTTTTTCTTGCCAGTGACAATGATCTTGTGGCCGTCTTGGAGACTGTGGATGCAGGCGGGTGCGACCTTCTCGCCCATATGATTATGGATGATGGACTTTTTATCAATGACGACTGCCACAGGTTTGATCGCGTTGGTGCTTTGCTGTATAATCGTACCCGCAATAACGTACGTATCATTGCGAGCATCCAGATTGACTCCAACAACGCTAATCTGAAAACCCTCGTCACGCAGTTTTGCAATGTGTTCTTTCACAGTAGACGCCGAGGGAACCTCAGACAAGGTCGGTTGCTCGCCGTCGGTTGGCTGTTGTTGCTCGTCGCTAATTGGTTCATACTGCGCATGCTGCTCGTCACTGGTCGGTGCCGCTTGCAACTCGATAGGCTCGGCTTGTGCGGATGGCTCACTCTCTTCAAACAACGTATTATCGTAGGTACGCGGGACCGCAACGCGTAGCGCCTGGGGTAGGGACTCGAAACAATACTCGACCATGACTTTTTCAGGGTTCTCAGCAGCTTCTAGAGACTCTTCTTGAGCTGCGTTCAGATAATCTTTCACCTTGACTGCGCTGCCATCGAGTTGCAAACCAACACTCGCAGGAACCCGCAGTATCAACCGCGAGTTGCGGAAGTATTGAGAGTTCACATTGTCAGGTTTGTGGCGTGTAAGCAACGAAAAGATTTGCTGAACGGTACCGAGAGGATCGCCAGCGGTGATGATACACAGGTCGAGTTGCCCATCATCGATATAGGCATCGGGGGTAATATGGAGCACATCAGCGTAGAGACGCGTATTACCAATCACTACCTGCAAGGCTTCTCCCTGCCAGAGCAGATTACCATCGTCACCGCGTACCTCTATGGGGAAAGGACGATAAGCCGGAAGTTCCTTAAGCGCCGAGAGACCAACTGCCGCTTGTTTGATTTTGTATTTGAGCGGCTTCGAGACGCCCTGCATTACCGCTGCATCCAGTCCCAGGCCGGCCATGAGCAGGAAATACGGGCGGGTGGCCTGCCTGACCTGGTTCTTCTTCTTTTTTAGTGCTCTTTTCTGTTTTTTAGCACTCAGCTCATCCTGAGCAGGAACGCCTTCAGTCGGCACGAAAAGATCTTGCACGGTCACGCAACCAACATCGACGCGACGAGTCTCGCTATTGAGCAGAGCCAGAGCCGCTTTGACCGCGTTATCGGTTGGGACACTGATCTCTGTAGCCCAGAGATTGGCTGTGCCGCCGGGGATCACTCCAACCACACTTTTGCTGTCAGCGTTCAACACGCCATTCACCACCTGGTTGAGCGTCCCATCGCCGCCGCACGCAATGATCATGCCGCACTTCTCTTCAGCAGCGTGCTGGCCGATTTCTAATGTATGACCCCCATATTCTTTGAGAGCCACATTCGTTTGATACCCGCCCGCATCCAGCACGGCCAGAATATCAACCATTTTCACAACGTTTTCCCCGCCACGCGGGTTGATGACTAGACATGCCTTACGCTTACTCATAACAACACTCCTTGTTTCCTTGCATTAACACTTCTATGAGCAACACGCTAGGCAACGAAGTAGAGTTTCAGCACAATGGGGTCTCTTTCACGTTCATGCTTCTTCAGGTAACAGTGGAAGCGTAAACCAAAACCGTGATCCCTGACCAAGCGTACTCTCTACGCCAACCTGACCATGATGGCTGTTGATGATCCCCTGACAGATGGAGAGGCCCAACCCCAGGCTCGCTCCCGCATTGTTTTGCACTTCGATGCCAGGTGCACGATAAAATTGTTCCCAGATATGCTGTTGCGCTTCTGGCGAGAGTCCCGGCCCCTGATCGGTCACACAGATACGAGCTTCGGCGTGCTTGCACATTATGTTGACATTGATCGATGTTCCGGCAACTGAATATTTGAGGGCATTGTTCAGATAATTGCTGAGCACCTGTACAATGCGATCCTGGTCTGCGTGGATCAGCAACACCTCTTGCTCAGGCTGATTCAGGGTGATCTGACGCTGAGGATGGGCTATCTGGTAATCCTGCACAGTCTCGCGTACTAGACTTCCCAAGTCACAGGGTGCCAGAAGCAATTCCAAGGCGCTCGCCTGTATCCGCGAGATATCCAGCATATCGTTAATCAGACGGTTCTGGACGCTCAATTGCTGTTGACTGCGGCTCAGCATCAAGAGGGCTCCATCCAGGGCTTTCTGCTGCTCCGTTTGCGACGAATCAAGCTCACGTTGCAAACGGAGCAACTGTCGTTCGGCTAATTGGATGTAACCGCGCAGTGAGGTGAGTGGCGTCTTCAATTCATGCGTTGCCATGCTCACAAACACCTCTTTTTGATGCTCCAGGTCTTTTTGCTCAGTGATATCGGTGTTTGTGCCAAACCAGCGAAGAATCTTGCCCTGTGTATCGCGAATAGGAATGGCCCGTGAAAGGAACCACCGATACGTTCCATCCTTGCCTCGCAGCGGAAAGGTATCCTCCCAGATCTCCCCTGTCTCAAAACAGGCCCGAATCTTTTCCGTCACCTGTTGCACATGTTCTGGATGCTGAACGCTTTGCCATCCCCACCCTGCCATCTGCTCCGGGGTGGTCCCGGTATAGTCGTACCAACGCTGATTGTACCAAAAGATCCAGCCAGTCGGATCAGCCGTCCACGCAAATTGGGACATATTATCAGCCAGCGTCCGAAAGCGCTCTTCACTTTCTTCCACCTTTTGTCGTGCGACGACTTGTTCCTTCTCTGTCTGGTAGCGTTGGATACCTACAGCCATCGCATTGGCAACTGAAGCCATTGCTGCCAACTCCGTCTCCGTGATCTGGTGGCGGGCAAACAGGGCCATCACGCCTACCAAGCGGTCTTCTACAAGCAAGGGATACCCTGCAAAAGCTACCATCCCCTCACGTCTGGCCCACTCCTGATCGCTGACCTGGGGGTCGCCAAGGACTGTGTTAGTCAAATGAGGTTCATGTGTGGCCGCAATCCGGCCAATCTTGAGCGTTCCCACAGGGACACGGGCATGTCCGCCATCCAGATGTGTGTACATCCCTGCGCTAGCCTGGAGTTCAAGCATCTGCTCTGTCTCGTTGAGCGTCCAGAAACGGGCAAAGGCGGCATCGAGATGTTGCACTAAAGCGCGAGCGCACCGTTCCAGGCTCTCTTGCATCGTTCCGCCTGCCGTCAAGGCAGTGCTCACTTCCATCTGCAAGGCAGCCAAACGAACTTGTTCCCGGAACGCTTTTTCCGCTTGTGTACGCGCGTACAGCTCGTTTTGGACATCCTGCCTGGTAGTATCCAGCATAGTGATAAGCTGCTGGGCCTCCGCCGCCATCTTGCGGGCAATTGTTGCCTCTGCCTCGGCGAGTTGGCGGCCCTTCTCGCGCAGAAATGCTGCCTCCAAGAGTGGCAAGAGCGTTACGAGAAGCATCGCCTCATCGAATCGTGGCGTGCCTCCCAACAGCACAAGCACCGTTCCGTTGTCGTTCGTAAGCCCTACCGCTGTAGTCATGGTTGTGGTATCAGGAAAAGGGAGCGTCGCATGTGTGGGATATTCCTTGGCACACGAGGCCAGAAAGGGCTGCCAACGTCGCCTATCTGGGAGCGTTTGCACGAGGCCCGGTGCGGGCAGCAGAACGCCTACCTCTGCATCCCGCAGAAAGATCAGCAAATCATCCGCACCAAGGTATCGGGCAAGCTGGCGTGCCGCCTGCTGTCTAGGCGCACCATCGGCGAGCGCGGCGAGAAGTTGGAAAAGCGTCTGAGTGTCAGTGGTCTGCTTCATTTGATCATTAGGCGGGGATGATGCAGACGACGGCGGTACAGTTGTGGAATCCATTGAATTGTCCCTCCGCACGGGCAATTTGCCCATGGGTATTGCACCCCACATAACAGGTTGACCCAAGCAGCTCGTGGAGTGTCTGTAGCTCCAACCCAAATGCGTCACCCATCCGCAGACGGGTGGCGACACAATCAAAGAAGAGCGCGACCCCTGGTGAAGCGCCATTGAGTCCGGCCAACGCGGTGGTCAACGCATCTGCTGCCGCTTCTGTAGCGGAAAGAGTATGAGTCTGCATCAAATGGATCGTCGCGCCTACGGGGATCTCTGCCGCACACAGCACCGAGCCATCAGGCTCAACAGAAAGCGGCACGCGCAACCGGTAGCCACTGCTGGTCGTAATGCCAATAATGGTGTGTAAAAAGAAAGGCAGTGCATTGGCGGGATCAAAGTGTTGTCCAGTTGCCTCAGCATGCATCTGCCACACTTCTACCGCAGGCATCGCATTCACGCTGATCAATTTTGCCCCGTCGGCTTGCGTCACACGCAAAGCAGGACCGACAGGTAGCCAGCCGTGACGAACGCCGATGCCAAGCGGGATGTTGGACAGAATCTCCAGGGCCACGACCGCATCGGAAAGCACCTCCGTCCCGAAAAAAACCGGGGTCGAGCAAAACTGGGCATTGTCGCCAGCTCCTCCCCCCGCAAACTGGTAGGTACCTGCAGTGAGCAGCGTGAGGCGTTCCACAAGGACATCCATCTGTCCAGCTAACGCATCAGCGAACACTAGGGCGGTGCGATAGCGATAGACATGCGTGTTCTGCCCTTGAAACGTGCTGACAAGCGCTTCAGCCGCCTGGCCTCCCTGGTCACGCAAACCACGACCAACACCTGCAGTAAATTGCATCTCGGACGAACGTAGGGCCAGTGCACAGGCTAATCCCTCTCCAGAAATCGCGCTAGTAAACTCGCCAGCCGAGGAGCAGCCAAGCAAGATGCGTGGATGGCATGTCTCTTTCAGGGCATGTAAAAGCGCGGCGTGCTCATATGTGGGTGCTGCAAATACGAGGACGACATCAGGAGGAGATGATAAGCTCGCGGCCAGTGTCAGTCCCAAGCATGAACCTGCTTCGTGACTGTTGAGCAGATCAGTGTGCGCAAGAGCTATTTCAGTCATTAGCACCTCTCCTTCATTCGGTAAAAATACAACCAACTTGAGTATAGCCCAAAAAGAGCAAGCAGACAAGCCTCAAATGACCAAAGGGTAACGTCTAGCTTGCAGGTTTGGAGAGCTTCGTGCAATGCAGCCACGCTGCCTATGAAACTCCTTGCATGGTTCATAAGTAGTAGAGTTAGAGGGATTTTTCAGCGTCATTGTGAGGAATATTTCTCGCGATGCCGAAGAGGTCCACACGGAGAGAGGTACGCATGTCTGAAGAACAGCGCAGGAAAAACAAGATAAAAGCAGGGATGGAAGTGGAGGCGGCGCAAGGTGATCTGGGCAAAAAAGACATCAGCAAACCCAAGGTGAAAAGCGTGATCCACGATTCCAAAGGAGATGTTAAGAAACTCGTGGTCCAGAAGGGCTCCATTTTTAGAAAAGAGCTAGAAATCCCTGCTGATCGTGTACAGCAGGTAGAACAGAAGAGTGGATATAAAGGTCAGGGCAAAGTGGTGGTTGATAGCGATGAAAAGGAGCTAGAGGCACTCAAAGCGGAGGGCAAGGAACAGCTTGTCGATGAAAAGGATTTCGAGCGAGAACAGGGGTTGCTCGATGAGGTAGAAGAGGTGCTTCCTACTGCTGAAGGTTTGCGAGGGAAGGAAATTCGCTCTGCCTCGCATGGCAGTGATCCAGTAAAAGAACCACTGCCACACGGCGTTGGTTGGCTGCGCATGTTGGGTCCAGGCTTCTTAGCGGGCATGGCTGGCAATGACTCATCGGCAGTCGCCACCTATGCTATTGATGGTGCTCAAAATGGTTTTGGTCATCTCTGGCTGCTGCTGCTCTCGACGCCGATGTATCAGGCGGTGCAGTACGCTTGCGCGAAATTGGGGCAGGTCACGCAAAAAGGGCTAGCCGAGATCCTGCGCGAGCACTATGGACGTTGGGTGGCTGGATTCGCTGCCCTGGTGCTTGTGATAGCTAATCTCGCACTTATCGCCGCTGACCTAGTTGCTATCGGTAGTGGACTGGAACTGCTGACTCATCTCAGTTGGGTTTGGTTTGTGATACCGGTTGCTGCTGTGCTCTGGTATGTGACGGTCTATAGCAATTTTGAGGTGTTCAAGAAAATCTTTTTGCTCATGAGCCTGGCGTTCGTCGTGTACATCGTGACCGCCATTCTTGCGAAACCCAACTGGAGTGGAGTGCTTTTTGCGACTTTTGTGCCGCACCTCGATTTCGGTTTTGCCAGTATCAGCAGCGCTGTTGCTTTGCTTGGGGCAACCATCTCGCCTTACAATATTTTTTGGCAGGTGCAAGGAGAAAAAGAAGAAAAGCGGCCCGGCAATCGCAAGCAGAGGATTCGTTTCGCGGCCTTAGATGTGGGGATTGGCGTGGTCAGCGGCAACCTCATCGCCTATTTCATCATCGTTTCCACTGCTGCAACCCTGTTTACACATCACAAAAGCATTATGAGTGCGGCGGATGCCGCGCAAGCGCTGACACCCGTGCTGGGGCCATTTGCAGCGTATCTGTTTGCCATTGGCCTGATTGGTGCTGGTCTCGTGGCGATTCCGGTCTTGTTAGCAAGTACCTCGTATGCAGTCGCTGGAACCTTTGGCTGGCCGGTGGGTCTAGCGAAAAAGCCATGGCAGAACGAGGGCTTCTACCTGATTCTCACCGCAGCCCTGGTGGTGAGCCTGATAGTGGCGCTTCTACGCCTTGACCCAATCACCCTGCTGTTCTGGGCGAATATCTTGTCGGGCATACTCGCGCCAATCCTGGTGGTCTATCTGATTGTGCTGGGCAATAACCGGAGGGTTATGCATGGTCAGCGCCTGAGTTGGCTGACCACTAATGGCCTGATCTTGACTGTAGTCGTGATGGTTGCTGCCGCTATCCTGCTCTTCTACGGTTTGGCAACAGGTCGATAATGTGATCGTAGTTGTGCTCATTTGAAACGAGGGGCGTTTAGCTACCGTTTTATAAGTAGAACTTAAGATTATAGGAAAACAGAAAGGCACTGTGCCTTAGAATAATAAGGGAGAAATACATGGCAACGCTTAATAATTTGAAATCGACAGGAGTTGAAACAGCGAAAGATATTGGCGAAAAAACCCGCCATATTGCCCACAAAACCTCAGCAAAAGCGCAAAAAGGTGGTGAGCAGGCATATAAGCAAGCCCGCTCAGGATTGCAAAAAGCCCAAGTTGCCGCTACTGTTGGCGGTATCGTGCTCCAAGGTATTTTGCGCTACAACAAGAAGCAAGCAGGCAAAAATCTGCACAAGGTCGCCCATCAGGCACAGCATGTGCAAAGCACGATGCAGGAGAAGCTTCAACCCACTTGGTCAAAAACCCAGGAGGTTCTGCAGGAAGGTCGAGAAACCGCGCAGGACACCTTGCAAAAAGGGTGGGAGACCAGTCAGCAGGCCTTAGAGAAAGGTGCGAAAAACGCCCGCAAGCAGATCAAAAAGACCCAGAATAACCTCAAACATGTGCGAAAAGCAGCGCAGGATAATGCGGAATCTGGCTTGTCTCTTGTACAGGAAGGCTTCGAATCTGGTTGGTCAGCAGCGCAGGACACCTGGGAGGATGGTTCACAACTGGCACGTAAAAGTCTGACACAGGTTGGTGAGAATGCCAAGGACGCGAAGCAGGCCATGCAGAAGCGTTACAAGCACTACCAGCGCAAGCAGGCACGGGCACGGACACTGTTCCGGTGGGGTCTGGTACTCGGTTTTGTGTTAACATTGTTGTTCACACCAGTCGCCGGTGCCGAGGTACGCCACCGTATCAAGCTGCTCTGGGAACGTTACAAGCAGTCCTTCATACAAACCAAATACCTCTCATAACGAGACAACAAGCTGGGCCTGGAGACGTCACGTCTCCAGGCCCAGCTTGTTGTCTCGTTATGATGTGCTCCGCTCCCACCGAATGTTGGTTTTAATCCGGCTGGGTAGGATGATCCCCAAGCATCTTATCCAGGGATTCAAGTACTTCGCCTCTTGCATAGGCGAATTTCATGCAGCAGAGGCAGGACACGGATGAACAACCCCAGCCTTTCTTAACTTCATGCGTATGGACTCTTCTTTTGCATCATACTTTCTGTAACCTCTTCCTATGGTGCGCTAACGTTCTCCACTTGTGGAACAGGTACGCTATCCAGCCAGCCATTCACAGCATGGACTGCAACGTCATAGTCTTGTGCCTGGTTATGGGGGATATAGGGCAGCACATGCCCGACAAGCGGCTGACCTGCTTTGATGGCCTGAAGGTTCTCTTGCGCTTGCTTTGCAAGGAATGCGATCCCACTGAGTGGATCACCAATCTGTGCTACAACCTTGGCCCACAGAACCCCTAGATCATCGGTAATATGCGCAGAAGTGGGTGTCAAATGAACTGCTGCTTGTGCGAACATACGTGGGCGAAGGGATGCACGTGTCCAGCGTTTCAGCGCGGATGTAAAACGAAGCATCCTCCCGGTCTCCTCATGCGGTTGCACGCGTGCTAGGGTATCGAGCATTTGGAAGAGAATATCCTCGTCACACAAACCTAAATGCTCCGCCATCAGCAGGATGCGCAATCGCTGCGCCAGTTCAGAATGGCGAATGGCAACGTTGAGTTCGGTATCGTCACGCATACCGCGATTATTCAGATTTGCTGAACCCAAAGTGACCCATTCATCATCGACAATGGTTGTTTTAGCATGGACATAGATAGAGCGATAAGAGGTTTGCCCTTGCTGTTGCAAGGATGAAGCCAATGTGTACAGGTGGAGTGATCCAGCAACGTTCCCCTCGGCAGCCAGTTCCCGCAATGCATGAAGTCCCTCATCGGTGAATTCGCGCCCTACATTGGGGTTATCTGGCAGTACAAGCGCGATCACTACACCACGCGCCAATGCTGCTGCTAGCGTGTGGAGCAATCCTTCCATATCAGCATGAGGCAAACCCAAGGCCGGATTTTCAAAACCCAAAAAGGTGCGCTGCCAGAAGTACTGATTCTCCAAATAGATAAAACGTTTCGCGCTGGCAAAGGCCCGTTGGTAGGTTTCTAAAATTGTCGCAATACCATCCTCCGGGGCAAAACGATAGAGACCTTTGGGAATGGTCCGTATGACCTGCACATAGGGAGTATTCTCTGTATAGGGGGAATAATGCGTGTTTGCTGGCACAACAGAAAGGGTTGTAGCTGGTTCAGGAAGAACAAGGGCGGGATCAAACTGGTGAAGATCAACTACCGCATTCCAACGCTCGCGAAAATTGCGCTCAACATCTGCGACAGCTGGACCCTCAAAGAGCACATGGACATCATGCCAGCTATGCGGCATGTTGCCATCTTTGTTCAGGCGCAACGGCGTATGATAGGGATGGCCCTTGGTATCCCACCGGTCAAACTCGCCGTTCTTTTCTGTCATCACATCAATCCCACCTACAAAAGCCACTCGACTATCCACAATAGCCGTTTTCTGATGGTGCGCGTCGAGTGGCTGGTTGAGCAGACCCATGTGGCTATCGTCGAGCAGACAACACATCCCAAGTGCCTCAAGGGCTTTCTGAACATCTTTGGGGCTGAGTTGAAAAGGCAGGCTATAGGTATCCCACAGCAAAACTCTCACTGTGACCCCTTTGTGCACCATGTAGCCCAACACATTGATCACACTTAGCTCCGGGCAGTCTTGCCAAAAGCGCAGTGCTTCCTCTGGCAGGTGCTTTGCACGCAACCAGCGGAGCAATTCCTCTTGCTCCGCAGAGCCAGCCGGACCCGCGCATTTCTGTTTTCCTCGCACCAACAAGAGTTCTGGACTCAGCCCAAAGGCCGTGATAGAGATGGTTCGTTTGGCCGACAAAAAGCAGATGCACATCTCTAGCATAGTCATGCGTCCGTCTACGAGAAAAGCGAGACGAGGAGCAGTCCGCACAGGCATATCTCCCCGCACCCACCAGAGATCAGTGTTTGTCTTATATCCGTTCATCGCTGTTTCCCGTGCACCTCCATGGCACCTGGACGATCAGATTTGTGACTAGCGGCCAGAACTCCGCGTGCTTTCAATCGCAAGTAGAGCCAAAGCCAGGCCCACCCCCAGAGCGCACCGATCAAGTAAGATCCCAGCACATCACTGGACCAGTGATCACCCAGGTAGATGCGTGATGGACCCACCAGGACGATAACAAGCCCGGAAAAGATGAGCAGCGCAACGCGCCACCAACGGCCTCCTTGAAAGAGGATCAAGGTAAAAAAGAAGATCAATCCCCAGAAAGCCACATAGGCCATTACATGACCGCTGGGAAAACTCTGGCCAGTCGCGTGCTGCAAGATATTCACCAATGGCTCAGTTGGACGTGGGCGATTGATCAGCAATTTTAGCCCCACATTTAAGAGTGCGCTGGTTACATTTACTACCAGCAAAATCACCGCTTCTAGGCGGAAATGCAACAGCCATAAACCCACTGCGGCTATCGCAATCAGCCCAATAGCGAGCCAGAGCGTATTCCCCTGGTAGCTTACGGCAACCATCAAGGATTTGAGCCAGGGGAATTTACTCTCCTGAAACTCCTGCGAGATTGCAATATCAAGCGAGAGTACCGGATGGAGCGAGACCCAGAAGGCCAGACCACCGAAAACAGCAAGCAGAATGGTGTAAACCAGGAGCAGGAAGCGAGTCTGGCGCAGAACACCGTACCAAGGCTGACGGGCAACCTGCACCTCCTGCTGGACATTTTTCACCACCTCACCTATTTTATCCGCGCTCTGCTGCTGAATATTTTCCGCTACCTCACCGCTTTTACCCGCGCTCTGCTGCTGATCGCTCGCCGCTTCTTCTTTGGCAATTGTAGGTATTTCATTATCGTTTTCTCTCGACACAAATCATTTCCTTTCTCACTGATTATACAATACTTTTGGAAGACCTCCTGACAAGGGATAAAACAGACAGTCACTTATCTCTTGAGTCACTCTTAACACGATTCATAAAGCAGATGCGTTGAGGCACCCGTGGCCTCTTGCTGCGGAAGAAACAAAAACAGGGCATCTGTATTCTTCCGCAGCAAGATCTTCGTACTACTAACGTAGGAAGAATAGTAGTATTAGCAAAATATGTACCAAGGATGAAAAGATGAAAATAGCACAAATAGCTCCTCCCTGGATCGCTGTACCGCCGAAAACATACGGTGGTACAGAGAGTGTTCTCTCGATGCTTGTCGAGGAACAGGTCGCACAAGGTCATGATGTAACGTTGTTTGCACCAGGTGATGCCAAGACCTCAGCACACCTTGTCTCCTTTTTTTCACAATCGTTGCTTCATGCAGGCGTGCCCTGGAGCATGCATCTCAAGGCTTTTTATCACTTGCAAAAAGCTGTGGAACAGGTGAAAGAGCACCATTTCGATATTGTGCATACTCATCTTTCTTCACCTGCTGATCTGTATCTTTTGCCGCTGATGGCTGCTCTTGCCGTTCCGCATGTCACGACGTTGCACAGCCATTTCCCTTTCGATCACGCCCCAAGTGGCTGGGTGGGCGATGCTGACGGCTATTATATGGATTGGGCATCTGCTGTCCCGATGGTTGCACTGAGTGCAAGTGCTCGCGCACAAGAAAAGCTCCCGCTCAATTTTGTAGGGGTAGTCTCTAACGGCATTGATATGCATCAGTATCGTAATAGCGACAAGAAGAGAGACGATTACTTTGTGTGGCTGGGGCGATTCGTGCCTGAGAAAGGGGTGCATCTAGCTATTGAGGCGGCAAAACGAGCGAATGTGCCCATTGTGCTGGCCGGGACGATAGATAGCCATGTGCAAGAAGCGAAGCAATATTTTCATGAGATGATTGAACCACAGATTGATAATGAAAAGGTCAGATATATTGGCCCAGTCAACATGAAGCAAAAACTGAACCTGCTGGGTCAAGCACGCGGTTTCCTCAATCCAATCGAGTGGGAAGAACCCTTTGGCATGGTCATGATTGAGGCGATGGCGCTGGGCTGCCCAGTCATCTCGTTCGCACGCGGAGCAGCTCCTGAGATTGTGATACACGGCAAAACAGGCTTCCTTGTGCAGGATGTCGAGGAGATGGTGCGGTATATTCCAAAGATAGATGAGATTGATCGTGAGGTGACACGCTTGCATGTGGAGCACCATTTCTCGGCTCAGATCATGGCTGAGAACTATACCAGTATCTACGAAAAGGTCATCACTATGGCAAAAAAGAAGACAGAGCGAGTGCAACCTGTGTTTTTGGTACCGCGCACTCCTTCCTTGCCGATCCAGCGCCAGGAAATACGCATGTCACGCCCTCATCCAACGACACTACCAACAAAACAAAGAGCATCCTTTGCTCTGCAAGAAGATTGACGAACTGAGGAATCAGCAATGATTAAGCATCCTGCTTTCACGGTTGACGCATGGAAGATCCGCGAGACGGAACTTCATCTCGACATTCTGGCCCAGACGGAGTCCATTTTTGCCCTTTCCAATGGGCATATTGGCTTGCGGGGCAATCTCGATGAGGGGGAGCCGTATGGTATCCCCGGCACCTACTTGAATTCCGTCTACGAACTGCGTACGTTGCCCTACGCGGAAGTGGGGTATGGCTATCCAGAATCGGGGCAAACCGTCATCAATGTCACGAACGGCAAAATCATCCGTCTGCTCGTCGATGATGAACCCTTTGATGTGCGCTACGGCGAGGTCCAAAGCCACGAGCGAGAACTCGATCTTCACGATGGGGTTCTACGCCGCAATGTGCATTGGACATCGCCTGCTGGCCGCTCGATCAAAGTCTCCTCGACACGATTGGTGTCGTTCACCCAACGAGCCATTGCAGCCATCTGTTATGAGGTGGAGGCGCTTGACGCACCAGTGCGCGTGGTGTTGCAATCAGAACTGGTGACAAACGAAGCGCAACCAGATGCTGGCAGAGATCCACGAGCGGGCATTGTTTCAATAGATCCGCTAGAGTGCGAGGAACATGTGGCGCAAGGCACCTTGGGACTGATGATCCATCGCACCCGTACCAGTGGCTTACGCATCGGGGCAGCGATGGATCACTGCATCGAAGGGCCAGCCGAAACGGTGATCGAATCGGAAAGCTTGCCCAATGTGACGCGTGTCTCAATCATCGCTCAATTGAAGCCAGGTGAGCGGCTGCGGCTCGTCAAGTTTCTCGCCTATGGCTGGTCGGCCCAACGTTCGCAGTCAGCCGTCCACGATCAAGTCAAAGCCGCCCTCTCTGCCGCGCAGGTGAGCGGCTGGGAAGGTCTACTGACTGAGCAACGTGCGTACCTGGATGCCTTCTGGGACCGAGCAGGTATCGACATCGAGGGCGACGCTGAAATTCAGCAGGCGGTGCGTTTCTCGCTTTTCCATATTCTCCAGGCAGGTGCCCGTGGAGAGCGCCAACCTATTCCGGCGAAAGGGCTGACCGGTCCTGGCTACGATGGTCATACCTTCTGGGACACAGAGATCTTTGTGCTGCCCATGCTGATCCTGACCCTGCCTGCTGCTGCTGCCGATGCCTTACGCTGGCGTCACTCGATTCTCAAGCTGGCACGGGAACATGCACGCCAACTTGGCCTCAGCGGCGCGGCCTTCCCGTGGCGCACGATTCACGGCGAAGAGTGTTCGGGCTACTGGCCTGCGGGTACTGCCGCGTTCCATATCAATGCGGATATCGCGTATGCTGTGGCCCGCTACATTGAGAGCACTGAGGATAGCGTGTTCGAGGAAGGCGTTGGTCTGGAGTTGCTCGTCGAAACGGCCCGCCTGTGGCGTTCACTTGGCTGCCACGACTCTACTGGTCAGTTCCGCATCGATGGAGTGACTGGGCCTGATGAGTATAGCGCACTGGTTGATAACAATGTCTATACCAATCTCATGGCACAGTACAACCTACGCTGCGCAGTCAAGGTGGTCAAGCGCCATCCTCGTGCCGCCCACGCGTTCGGCGTGCAGAAGGATGAGATCGCGAGTTGGAACCTGGCTGCTGAGAAGATGCTCATGCCCTACGACAAGCGCCTCAATGTCACTCCGCAAGATGAGTCCTTTACCGAGCATGAGGTCTGGGACTTCGCCGATACCACACCAGATCAGTATCCCTTGCTGCTCCATTTTCCTTACTTCGATCTCTATCGCAAGCAAGTCACCAAACAGGCTGATCTTGTACTAGCAATGCAACTCCAGGGTGACGCCTTCACTGCCGAGCAGAAGGTACGGAACTTCGCCTACTACGAGCCGCTGACCGTACGCGACTCCTCGCTCTCGGCGGCAACTCAGGCGGTCATGGCTGCCGAAGTGGGCCAGATCCAACTCGCCTATGACTACTTGGGCGAAGCCGCGCTGATGGATCTTGACGATCTAGAACATAACACGCGCGATGGACTGCACATCGCCTCGCTTGCAGGAACCTGGACAGCACTGGTCGCGGGCTTTGGCGGTCTACGTCCACGCAATGGTTCGCTCTGTTTTGCTCCGCGCCTGCCAGACGGGATTACACACCTCACCTTTCGTCTATTGTTTCGAGATTGCCGTCTGCGTATCGAGATATCAGCGCAAGCCGCGACCTATCATCTGCTTGAAGGCAAAGCGCTGAAGATCTGGCATCATGGGGATGAGATAACCCTCTCGAAGAGCAAACCAGTGACGCAAGCGATCCCGCCCATCAAGGCTGGCCCTCGACCTGACCAACCACCTGGACGAGTACCAGCAGCACGAGGAAAGCACAAATAGCTCCAGGGGAAAAGCCGAAGCCTGCCTGTCTCATCCGGGGGGATAAGACAGGCAGGCTTCGGCTCCCTCTTCGCAGGCTACCTTCGTATATCCACGTATTCCCTGTGGCCTTTGTGGAGAAAGGAGAAGGCTAGGCGTGTCCATGTCGCGGGCAGGTGCTCTGCTGTGGTGTAGCCATCATCGATGAGGCGCAGGCCCGCAAAACCGAAAATAACCGCCTGCCAGACCGCACCACAGCAGGCGAGATGGATACCCTCTGGCGTATTGCCACGCAGATTCTTCAGATCGACGAGACACCCTTTCAAAAACAGGTCAGCGGCCTCACTGATCTTCCCTAGTTCACAGGCCAGAATGACATGGAAGGCGGGCGTGAGAGAAGAACCATACTCATGATCGGTGATGGGATAGTAGTAATCCCAGTTAACGCCTTTGGTTTTCAGATCAAACTCCTGATCGAGCAAGGTCAGCAGCATTAACACGTCCGCCTGTTTACTGATACGATACTTCTGGATATCCTTCACACCAAAGATGCCCTGGTAGGAGGTTGTACGACCTGCATACTGTTCTTGATCGAGTGTTTTCAGCTTAAAAAATCCATCAAACTGTTCAAACAGGCCGTTTTGGGCGTCTTGTGGCACCTCTATCCGTTTAACAATATCTTGCCAGGAGTCCAAACGTTGCGCTGTCAGATCAAGCTGTTGCTCCAACGCTCTGGCTTTCTCAGGCGCTTCATGCTGTACCCAGGTCAGGACAGCCAGGGCTTTTTGGAGATTCCAACGCGCCATCCCATTGGTGAACGCATTGTTATTGACATGCTCGTGCCACTCGTCGGGACCAATGACGTTGGTAATTTCGTAGCTCTGGTTTTCCAGATGCTTTTCGACACGGCTACTCCAAAAGAGGGCGGTGCTCAGGATTATTTCCGCGCCGTAATCACGCAAAAAGGCATCGTCACCCGTAACTACCCAGTACTGCCACGTAGCGTAGGCAATACTAGCGCTAATATGGATCTCCAGCGAGCCATTGAGGACAGGAATGATCTCACCATTTTCAGGGTGGACGATGGCCGAAGGCGTCATCTCCACGCCACTGAGTGTACTCTCCCAGGGATATTGCGCACCCGCATAACCGTTCTGCTGCGCCTTTTTACGGGCTGCTGGTAAGGTGTGATAGCGATATATGAGCAGGTTGCGGGCAACATCGGGCAGCGTATAGGCGAAGAAAGGGAACATAAAAATCTCGGTATCATGGAAGATATGTCCATGATATCCAAAACCTGTCATCCCCTTAGCCGCAACACTATAACGGGGATCGTGTAGAGCAGCGTTGATACGCAGTTGATAGATACTATAGCGTACCGCTCGTTGGGCCGTATCATCGCCCTCAATGAGAATATCCGCGTCTTGCCAGAAGCCGTGCCACGCCTGCTGATGTTGGGCAAGCTGGGCACCATATCCCTGAGCGAAAACCTTCTCATGAGTCTCCAGTGCATGCGCTAATGGGTCCGGGTTATCGCGTGACGTATACATCACGACAATCTTTTCTGCGGTGACAGTTGCCCTTGGTGCGAGCTTTCCAAGGAAGCGAATGGCCGGAGCAATGTCAGAATCGCAGAATTCCTGCGTGAAGTCAGGGGAGTTTGTGACAAAGCTCATCGTCTGCGCCAGTTCAACACTGCTAGAGCGAGTGACGCTTTTGAGCCAAGTGAAGCTATCCTGGTGGTCTTGCGCGACAGTTTCCCAATGCATCAGATTAGAGTTGCCTACTGCCGTATTAAAGCTGGCAAGCAGTTCGATACTCAGGTCATGCTTTGCATGTTCTGAAGTCACACTGTAGCGAATAAGCCCCACATGCACATCAGCCAGGCTCGCAAACCGTTCAATCGTGATGAGCAAGCGTATACCCGTGGTGCTTTCCCAGTGGATGGTACGTTGCAGCAAGCCATGCTCCATATCCAGGGTGCGCTGGTACGCGAGCAGGCGCCCCCTATCGAGACGGAACCGCTCGCCATTTACAAACAACTGCACCGGCAGCCAATCTGGTACATTTGCCAACTCTTCGCCAGCGATGGCTACTTTGTCAAACACGCCATAGAGCAGGGTTGCAGGATTCGCACCGGGGTAGCCCTCTTCAAACGTGCCACGCGTGCAGAAGTAGCCATTCCCAATGGTATAGACACTCTCCTGACTGTGGAGCTTGTCAGGAGAAAAATTAACGTTCTTGTCGCTTATATGCCAAAGATTCACGAAGGTTATCCTTCCAAAACATACAGTGTTCTGTCTTCAATAACGTACATATAGAGTACTACCACGTTTTTACCAACCCAGCAAATCTTGTAGTTTCTTGTGCTCAAGACTGGCAAATACTTTGTCGGCCTTGGAGAAACGCTCTTGTGGACCAATACCAAGTGCCGTCATGCCCGCCGCTTTGATGGCCTCAATACCAGCATTGGCATCCTCAATACCGAGACAGTCAATGGTTGGCGTATTGACAAGACCTGCTGCAAAGACAAAGACATCGGGTGCTGGTTTCGTGTTCACGATACTATTGCCATCGGCTATACCATCAAAGTAGGGCACAATTTGGAGCAGGTGCAGAACCGTCATGCTATTTTTGCTGCCAGAGGCAATCGCTGTCTTTATCCCTGCCTGCCGGATCGCCTGTAAAAGTTCGACACCGCCCGGTACAATCTCTTTAGGCGTCATGTTCTTGATACGCTCGTTATAGTAGCGGTTCTTCCGATCCATCATCTCCTGAATTTGTTGTTCAGAAACTTTGCGACCTTTGAGCAGGTACAATAACGATTCGCGCCGTCCCACCCCCCGCAGGTGGTTATCGTTGTCCTCGTGTGTAAAAGCAATACCCTCGTCATCTGCCAGATGTTTCCAGGCTTCGTAATGATATTCAGACGTGTCAGTGAGTACGCCATCTAAATCGAAAATGATGGCTTTTATGTTTCTCATCGTTCAAAATCCCCTTCTCCAGAAAATGGTTACGTCCCCTCATGATCTATGCTGCCTCATTGAGTATACAGCCAGATGGCAAGCCACGCAGAAAACCTAACCCACCGATCACCGGTTCTATGAATAACACGCTGAAGTTTGCTTTAAGGATGTAGCGAGTGCCGATGGGAAGCATGAGAATGATCCTTCGTTATTGAATAGCGAATAATTACATTAGAATTCCCTGAGAAAATAAGAGGACGCTGAGAAATTCCTCCATTCTTCCCCCTCTTTGTTAGTTTCTGCTTAGAGTGATTTACAGCAGAGCTTATAACCATTGTAATCCACCTTTGAGCAGGTTATGCTCAGTTCAGAGACAAGCCTGAGCAGGTTCTTCTGTGGTCAGGAGATACGAAAGAGGAGAGAAAAAAATGCAATTACGCGAACGAATTATAGAGCAACAAATAGAAGTCACGGATGGCGTCCTAGCTCAGCAAAGCCTAGCAGGCGATCAAGTAGCCTTCGAAAAACTCGTCCACCGCTATAGCACTCCACTGTTCAATTTTATTTCCCGTTTTCTGAACGATTACGATGCAGCTTCAGATATTCTACAACAGGTGTTCACGCAGCTTTATATCTCCCTGCCAAAATTACGTACTGGCGAGCCGCTGAAGGCTTGGCTCTTTCAGGTAGCCCGCAATCGCTGTCTGGATGAACTGCGCCGCAAGCGTGCCATTCATTTTTCTGAACTTCAATCTCCCAATGACGATGAAGATCTCTCACCTTTATCGATCATCGTTGATAACAGCCCATTGCCCGAAGAGATCGCAGAACATCATGATTTGCAGCGTGTGCTCCAAGCGGCTATTGCGGAACTGCCACCCAAATTTCGCGCAGTTGTGCTTTTACGCTATGCATCACAACTCAGCTTTTCAGAGATTGGGCGCAGCCTCCAAATGCCCGAAGCCACTGCAAAAACGTATTTCCAGCGTGCCAAACCACTGCTGCGTGCGACACTCAAACAGCATCTTCAACCATCCACCATGTGTTAAGTACAGAACATTGTTTGTACCCCGTGCGCCGACCCTCGCATCCGGCGCACGGAAGAGCCATCGATGGTTCCGATGAAACTTCCCTCTTGTGCTTTGCGTATTGTATACTAAGCAGAGTTATCGTAGTAGAACAAGGGGATATCTGAATGCAATCTTTACCATATTGCCTCACTCAAGAAATGTTTCATCCAGAAGATGATGTGGATACACTCTTCCAACGTCTGAACCAGCTTGAGCCACCAGATGATCTGGTCGCACGCATCCTCACAGACATCGGGCGCTTGCCCAGACTCTTCGCATATCCTGCGCTTCTGCCAGACCCGACGCGCGAAGGAAAGCACGAAAGTTAGAACTCTGGTATACTAAACTTCTCTCTTACGCGTGTTATAGATAAGAGAGACCTATTCCTAGAAATAGGTCTCGTGTTTCGATACGATGAAGAGAGAAAATACTATGCGTTGGACACCAAACAGAGTGGTGGCCCTCTATCTGGGCCTAGCACTTTTTTTCTTAGGGCTACTTGGTTGGTTTGCCAATCCAACCCTGAACGAAGGCTCCTGGACTTTTTATAAACTCGATCTGGTCATGAGTCTGATCCATGTGGGAACAGGCATGCTCGGCCTACTGGCGGTCTTTACTGGCTGGTCGCGCCTCTATAATCGCGCCTGTGGAATTTTTTACCTCCTCCTGGGACTGGTTGGTGTGATCCCACTCTTCACATTCAATAACCGGCTCCTAGGCCTAACCCACGCCAATCTGGCACTCAACCTATCCCATCTGCTCATCGGATTAGCAGCAATTATTCTGGGCTTCTTCATTACTACATACGGTTCCTGGAGCAAGTTGGCACAAGCTGCACTCTGAACGGACCCCAAACAGGTGATGATGTACTAATAGATAAAAACAGCAAGGAAGACAGAAATGGAAAAGAGAAGTCCTTCACCGATATTCACTGTACCTCAGACGAGCCAACCAGAGGTTCCGCTCAAGCATACGACTCCCATACTTGGATTCGTCCTCTGGTTCCTCGGCTTAGCTGCACTCAGCACCGCAGCCTTGGTTGTACACAGCCATCCACAGCCATGGACATTTGAACTCGCCTTTTCGCAAACTATTCAAGCATGGTCACTCCCTGCGTGGGTAGCAACTACCTTCAAAACCATTACAACCATTAACGATCCAATCCCCTCTGGTATCGCAGCAGCCATCCTGATCGTTTTTATGCTCATCAAACGTTGGATACGCCCTGCTTTGTTCCTGGGATACATCGTGCTGGTTGCCAATAGCATCGATGCCTTGATCGGCGATGCCGTTGCGCGGCCACGGCCTGACCCACACGTGATCCATGTAAATTCAGTCCTGAGCTTTAATAGTTTCCCTTCGGGTCACACTGAGCATGTCGTGATCTTCTATGGCTTCCTGCTCTTCTTGAGCCTTATGAAACCTGTGCGCGAGTGGAAACACAAACGCTGGCTCATCCCTCTGCAAGTGCTGATGGCCTTCGATATTCTCATCATCGGCTTTGCACGCGTCTTCGAGGGCGAGCATTGGGTCTCAGATGTGCTTGGTGGCTATCTCTCAGGCATACTCTGGCTAACACTGTTCATCTATCTCTATAGCCGCCAATGGACACGCAATAAGCCTGGAGCTTGGCAAGAAGGCAAAGCGGCGGCGAAAAATCGCTAGATATACCATCTTTCATACGATCAGGAGGTCTTTGTATGTCCGATTTTCTTTGGGGTATTGCCACTGCCGCCCATCAGGTTGAGGGCAACCTGCTGCACAACGATTGGACCCACTTCACGACGACGCCCGCCATCGTTGAGCGCGTCAATGCGCTCAGCCGTCTGGGGCCAGGCAAGCTCACAGTCGAGCTTCAACCAGCAGAGGAGGCGCTGCTGCATGGGGAACTTGAAACGTTCCTGCACGATCTGGCTCGTGCCAAACTGCTTGGCGTCAATGCCTATCGTTTGTCTATCGAATGGAGCCGTCTCCAGCCAACTCCCGACGCGTTTGATGATCTAGCCATGACTGAGTATTATCTACCAGCTATACGCGCAATGAAAGCGGCGGGGATCGAGCCAGTGATTACCCTCGCTCATATGACTCTGCCACTCTGGGTAATGACCCCGCCTGTTACCAGCAAGCGTATGCTGGGCTTCCTCGGCCCAAAGGTGGCTTCGCGCAAGGATGCGGGTTTTCAGGCTTCGCTGCGTGGCTGGGAGAACCCTGTGACCATCGATAAATTTCTCGTGATGGTGCAATATGTGATCGAGGCGTGCAAGGATGAAGGCGTGCGCTACTGGATCACGTTCAATGAACCGGTGGCCTCAATGATCGGTATTGGCTATCTGGCAGGGATCTGGCCGCCTGGATTCTCGCTAGAGGGAGCACTGGCAAAAAAAGTGTACTTCAACGTTTTGCGGGCACATGTGCGTACATATGATCTTATCAAGCAGTTGGAGCCAAACGCATCTGTTGGTATTGCACACGCGATGTTTTATTGCAAACCGAGCACTGGTCGCTCGCCCTTTAGTCCACGAGATGTTACAAAACAGGTGGATTACTTCTATAACGAGCATTTTCTGAACTCGCTGACAAGCGGCAGAGTGGATGTTAGTATTCACTATAAAAAGGCCAGACGCATCTATCAAAAGAGTGATCGGTTCTTTGGCATCCCTTCGGCTGAGTGGAAGTCCAAGCTCGACTTTATCGGGATGAATTATTATCGCGGAGTCTATGTCTATCCAGTCCTGCCAATGGTCTGGCTGGCCCCTTTCGTCGGAGGTGCCTTTACCGAAGATCTCACAGGTCGGGACGAGCCATTCGGCTTACTGAACGATCTCGGCTGGGAAATCTACCCAGAGGGACTTTACAAAATCCTCAAACGCGTCCACACGGACTACGGACTTCCGCTGATGGTGACGGAGAATGGTATGCCGGAGGTGGAGGATCATAATCGGTCAGCCTATCTCGTGGCGCATCTGGAGCAGGTGCAGCGTGCCCAGGCTGAGGGCATCACTGTCCTCGGCTACTTCTACTGGTCACTTATCGATACGTTTGAATGGTCGTACCACTATATCCCACAGAGCCGTTTTGGGTTGTTCACCGTTGATCGTGAGACCCTTAATGCAAAGGGAGAGCACAGTTGGCGACGCAGGAGTACCGAAGGGGCGCTAGCCATGCGTTTTCTGGCGCATGGCGGCGATCTCTCCCAAGCAGCCGAGCGTTTTGGTAGCATCACTGATGTGGGCGACAAGGTGACATTACCGACGAAGAGTCCAGGTGGCCTGTGGCTGGGCACGCTCGACGGCCAGGAAGTCTCGCTCTATCTCACGCAGTTGACGCCAGCAGGAGTGACCTCTGCCCAGATGCTTGGCATGGTCTTCGATGGCGCAACCCGTCAGTGGATTACACTGGATGAGTTGGTGTGGGATGCTGCAACCAAACAACTGAGTGGGTGCCATCCCGCTACCCAGTTTGCCCCTGAGCGTTACTATCTTGCCACGCTTACCGATGACGATTTCGTAGGGACAGCCACTCAAGCGGGGATCGCATCCACTTGGCAGGCGCAGCGTTGCTGGCTGGAGGGGATGTGGACCAGTACTTCATCGCTGGGCACGTTGGTCTTGAGCTATATGGGTCGTTGGGAGTCTCCGCTGCCTGCGGGAGGCAGTGACAGTTGGCGCGGGAAGTTCTTCCAGAACGACTGCTGGCAACTGCTCGATAGCGTGACAGTGCAGGACGGGACCATCACCATCACGGCGCATCAGGGCAAGGACGATCCCATCAAGCTCACCGCCACAATCCAGCGCGATACCTTGCAGGGGGCGGAAGATTCAACGGGAGGAGCATGGCAAGCTACACGCGTGGCTGACGACGTGTTACGCTAAATAGTCCTCAGTTAATTCTCTCCTGGAAAAACGTTGTAACAGGAGAGAGTTAGCATTCACGCAATCGTGAAGTTGTGTACAAGGAGAGCGTCGTTGTTCTACTCAAAGAAATTGATCGAAGCGTTTACCTATGCCATGGATCTGCACCAAAATCAGAAGAAAATGGAACAGCCGATCATGTCCCATATTCTGGATGTTGTTTCACTGATCCTCTATTTTGGAGGGGACGAAGACGCTGCAATAGCGGGAATGCTCCATGATACCCATGAACGTGCAAAAAAATCGTTATTAGCAGAAATTGAGCATACATTTAACGCGAACGTTGCAGAAATAGTTCGCGTCTGTTCAAATAACAATGAGTTGTCCTGGAAAGCTCAGAAGCAAATGCGCATTGATGCCATAACAAGTGCCGAAAAATCTGCATTACTTGTTTCAGCATGTGAAGTGCTAAGCAATATGAAAAGACTCCTTTTTCGACTGCATGGAGCCAAAAATAAAGGCCAAGTCTTAACGTATCTGAAAGCAAACGGCGGAATAGATGGAAAATTATGGTACTATCGTACCTTTTCCGATGCGCTGTATAAACGCCGGGAATACCCGGAATTGGCGTATGAGATGAAAATTTCTATAAGAGAACTGGAAACTTTAATTTACTGAACTCCATGAAGTGATGAAATTAAAACGCTATCCATTTCTCTTTTGTAGAGGTCTGAATGGGATGTTTTTCTGAGAGAGGTGAGTACAATGTCTATCTACGCGATTGTCCAGGAGAAAGGCGGCAGCGGAAAATCGCCGACTGCCATGCATCTCGGTTACGCCCTCTCCTATCTTGGAGAAGATACCTTGATCGTTGATTTTGATCCACAGGCCACTGCTAGCCAACATGGACAAGGTTTCGACTATGCCCAAACAGAGCCAACCGTTTACAACTCCCTGGTCGCCCTCAAGCCGATTGAGCCGTTCAAACTCCAGGAGCATTTGTACTTGCTGCCAGCACATAGTGAGTTGGAGAAAGCCGAGATCGAGCTACCCAAGCCAGGCGCATTCTATCAGGTGCAGTTGCAAAAGATGCTCAAGCTCTATTCCCAATTTAAGCATATCGTGATTGACACTCCCGGCAGTCGAATTTCGATTTTTACTACCCTGGCTCTGACAGCCGCGAATGTTGTGATTATTCCTACAAAGTGCGAGATTTCGCACTATCACGCGACCATCGACACGCTGAGCCTGATCGAAGATGTACGCGAAGGACTCAATCCGAATTTGAGCGTGTGGGGGATCTTGCCGACGCAGTATGAGG
This sequence comes from Ktedonobacteraceae bacterium, assembly GCA_039923935.1. Taxonomy (GTDB): domain Bacteria; phylum Chloroflexota; class Ktedonobacteria; order Ktedonobacterales; family Ktedonobacteraceae; genus Paraktedonobacter. The sequence continues at coordinate 23,877 of JBDTBU010000222.1, forward strand.
GTACCGCGCATCACCGCGAGATCTTAGAAATGCTCAAACAGTTGAGAGATCCCAACGGTAATCTCTACCCAATCTATGACGAGCCGTCGAGAAAAACCACAAAATACAACGATGCCACTTCGATGCGCCTAGATGTGCGCTCCCTGGACGAAACTGGAAAACTCGGCCTCTATTGGGATCGTGTGGCGGCTAGTATTCTGGCTGGGAAGATAGTGCTGGATGTTGTGTAAGACTGAACACGTATTACTGAATATGGATATCTTATCAGGAGGAACCTTTGGTATGATCCAACGAACGATCAATTCCCAGTTACCTGAAAAAACCGCGCTCCCAAAACGGCGGAAGATTTTCTTCCATTTCATCAAAACCGGCAAACTTATTGGCGCACTCAATCGAGATCGGCGGATCGCTATCTGGCGTAAAATCGCCTTTTGGGTCGCAATTATTGCACTGCTGGCGCTTCTCTTCTTCCCGGATTTCTTCGAAGAGGCCGTGCTCAGTGTGATCCTACCCTTTGTGGGCACTATTCTGGGGATACCGCTGGATGCCGGCTTTGACTGGACGGCCTTTGCCCTGGTCAGCGTGAACCTGCTACGTATCTTCCCCAACGATCTCGTTGGCGAACACTATCAGCAGATCTTTCACGCGGCACTCCGCTGACACTACGAGGTCAGTGGCTAAACGAGGGAAATCAGACCAAACGTGTATGCACCAGTATTCTGTGTACCTTCAGAATACTGGTGCATACGTATCTCAAAGACGACGCTTACAAAGCGATCAACCTACACGGCGATAGCGTGCCTCTACAAAGGAGTAGACCCCATAGGCGATCAGGCCCAGTGCGACAAGACCGAGCAACCAGGGTCCGAAGGGCTGCTTGAGTAGTTCGATCATGGCGCTGTCCAGACCCTTGGCATCACTGGGATTGTGCTGTACGGCTGCCACGATCAGGAAGATGCCGATGATGGTGAAGACCACACCCAGAGCTGCATAACCGAGCCGTCCAACATTGATGACTGCTTTGCGGGCCTGGGCGCTCAGTGTGCCAAGGTTCAGACGCCGGGTGAAGGTGGCTTTGTAGGCTTTGTTAAAGATGTAGGCCGCCACACACAGGACGATGATACCCAACAAAATCACCAACAGCACACCTGCTGGTTGTTTGAGGAGCATCCCCGTCCAGTTTTGGGTAGAACTGGTTGAATTTCTGGTCGCGACACCAGTTGAGGCGACCTGATAGGCGACCACGCCCAGCAGAGCATAGGAAACGCCCACCAGAGCGTAGCCAACACGAGCGATGATACCTTTCGCGTCACGCCCTTTCCCCTCGGTATCATACAGTGCTTGCACAAAGCTCCACAGAGCGAAGGCAAAGAGACCTATCGTGACTACGATCAGTAAGAAGCGCCCAAAGCCTGGGCCGAGCGGACTGTTGTAGATGGCCTCAAGGGCACCGTTCTGGTCAGTAAGCTGACCACCGTGGCCCGTGACCAACAGAATAGCCAGAATGCCAATAACCAAGTAAACCACACCCTTGATGGCGTATCCCAAGCGGGCCAACATGGCCATGGCTGGGCTGGTTGCGGCTGCATGGGCCGTGCGTTGCGCCTGCCCTACGGCTCTTGGAGTTTTTACGCGTGAACTCATTTTTCCCCTCTTCCTTAAAGTATAAAAGCAGATGATTCGTACAATATCTGTACTACCTTCTTAACACGGATAAACTGAGTAAAAAGAGACGGTATGCCACGCTCACCTTTATTTTCCCTTGTGCCCATGCCCATGCCCATGACCATGACCATGACCGTTCCCATCGTTGCCATTGTCTCCATCATTGCTACTGCTAGAATCTGGCTGGCTGTTAGACACTGAATAGATGGCAGAGATCGTGGCCGGCGGGGTTTTTGTGGGCACAATAGGCGTGGTTGCAGTGGGTACAGGCGTGCTGACCATCTGGGCGGCGCTCGCTGCGGGCACAGATGAACCTCTGGGATAGAGCATCCCTAGGCTGGTGAGGCTAAGCACGAGCAGCACTGTGGCCATGGCTGCAAGGCGTGCATAGGTCGTCTTGCGGCGACGACTCGCTCTCATAATCGCGGTTGGCTGGCTCGTGATCGAGATCGAGACAGAGGCGAGCTGCTGAGGTGCAGTGCACACTTCGGGATGGACCAACGCTGTCTGATAAGCTGCGGCAAATTCCTGGGGCGTAGAGAAGCGTAAACTGGGCGTTTTTGCTAGTGCGCTGAAGAGCACCTGGTCAAGTGCTGGTGAAACCTGTGGATTGAGGCTTGATGGCAAGGGCAGCGGCTCACGCAAGTGTTTCAAGCAAATCGAGACAGGGGTTCTGCCCTTGAAAGGCACGCGCCCCGTCAGCATCTCATAGACCACCACACCAAGCGCATAGATATCGCTACTCGTACTACTTGGCTTATTAATCAGTTCGGGGGCCATATAATAGGGCGTACCCATGATACAGCCTGTTGCCGTCAGATTGGTCACGCCTTCAAGCTTTTTCGCCAGCCCAAAATCAGCCAACCAGACGTAATTCGTATCGTCAAGTAAAATATTACCGGGCTTCATATCACGATGGATGGTGCCCGTGGTGTGTAAAAAATGCAATGCGTCCGCGATCTGCGTAAGAATGGCACCAGTTTCGTCTATACTCAGCGGCCCTGCGGCAATGCGCTCTTTCAAGCTCCCATATCCTATATACGGCATAACATAATAATACACGTTATCTTGTTGCCCGTAGTCCAAGGTTGGAATGATATGCGCATGTTCCGTTGTCATCAGCGTTTGCACTTCTTGCTGGATGCGCAGACAATCGTCCTCATCTTCGCCATGCACAATTTTGATCGCGTAGGACTGCTCGCTATTCTCTTTTGAAGCAAGATAGACCTCCGACATGCCCCCACGTGCCAGGAGACGTACCAAGTAGTATGGCCCAAGTGTGGTGCCGCTGATTTCTTCCATTTTCTTCTTCTTCCCAGTGTTGACACTCGTTCTCTTGTTGACACGCTGCGTTGTATCCATATGTGTCAGGCCAACAGTGCTCACATTAGGAGGTTTTTACGTGTGAAATGGCTTGCCAGGCTGATCGAGCAGTCCATATGTGCATCAGTTTACTTAGATAATTCTAACCTATCATCAGGCAAAAGGGGTTACAGCTATTTTATCACTTGCAGTTGGCCCGTATGAATAGATAGCAATTGGCGCAGATAACTGTTCCTCTAGCAGCGAGAAGGAGGCATTGTCTTGAGCAAGCCGCCTGCCCACTTTTGGGGAAAACGTGTGATATTCCGGTATACACGACCAGAGGTTTTGTGTAAGTTGTTCCTGATGAGCCAAGTCTATGGGCCGTTGCACATTCATTTTTGTGAGCCTGTCGCTGGCTTGCTCAAAAGAAGCAGAGAGGTCTGCTGCCGCTCCCTGATAGCGATAAGCGGTACAGATTTGCCACGCGGGGAGTGTCTCCAGCCGATCAAGATGGGTGATTGCTAAGTAATCCAGCTTGCCCACAACCTCTCTGGCATAACGCGTGGCCATCAGGTCAAAATGTCCCACACGGAACAGGTGCTGCCAGTCATTCCAGATATTATGCTGATCGGGAAGAGTATGCGTCAAAGCAGCGTCTTCCGTTGGAAATGGCCCGGCTCCGTGGCGGGTCGCATAGGCCCGCATCACACCAAGCTTGATCACATCCCCTGCGTAATCATGTTCCCGCACAAGGGTGTCCGCATTGGCAAAGGTTGTAGTACTCCAAGTCGTATAAGGCGCAAAACCATAATTCTCGTCGAGTAGGACGCCTTGTGCACCTTCAAAGAGCATGGTACCAGATTGTGCGAAGAGAGAGTGTAGAGTAGCTTCATCGATAATATCAACATACTGAGAGAAATAGCGGTATACATCTGTACAATCTTCGATAGTGTCCTTGTTCGCAAAAACGGCAAGCTCTTTTCTGACAAGTTCAGTATCTGGGAGTTGCTGACACAATTCATTGATCTCATCGTGTTTAGCAGCACGCAGAAAATGCAGCTTTTGGACGAGTGTTTCCCTATCCTGTAAATCGCCCGCAAACAGCACAGTATCCCCATATTTCAGAAAATCGGCCATACACTCACCAATGCCCTCGCCACAACTTCCATGACGACCAGCCGCACGCGCAACTTCCCGTAGCCGGTTGGCTGCCCTCTGAAACGGCGTAATCACCAGGGCGCGGCGCTCGATCTGGGTACGCTGCAACGCATCCGTCACGCCAAAAACGCTCCGCAGATGCCTCTCCTCTTTGAGCATATTGAGCGGATTAATCAGCATAAAACGGGAAAGCAACGTTTTGGTGCCTGGGCAAAGTATGCCGCTGCCGAACTGAGCAAACGTGTGGTGCTTGCCATCGCTGGTCACCACGTTATGCGCAGCTTGTGGCCCACCATTATAGCGCACGATGGTATGAGCAGCACATTGCCTGCTGAGAAAATCGGTGATAGTGCCTTTGCCAGCATCTCCAAAGCCCAAATCAGCAATAAAAATGGCCTGTTTTTGCTGATGCATCTTCTCTCCTTGGGTTATCTTAAAAGCCCCAATCAAGAGGTGAGAGAGACGGAGACTCCCTCACCTCTTGATTGCATCAGCTAGAGACGCTCAAATTTGGGTGGCGCGGCCTCATCAGGAAGCAGGCCGGGCAGTTCGTGCCCTGTAGTCGTGGCAACGCTTTTCCCGCTGGCATAGACCTGGAGCGCTTTCGCAGCGGCATTGACAGCAGCAGTGCTCGCCCCTACATCGCTCAAATCGCGTCCTCCATCGGCCAAGTTGATCGCGTCTTCGGTCAGCCCGATAGTGAGCGCAATCGTTTCGCTGACCGCGTTCTCATCATCCAGAAAAATCACATTCTGGCCGAGCAGATCGCGCCAGTAGCCCTTGATACTCTCATCAGCACCATGACTGGCATTGATTGGAAAGATGAAGAAGAAATGGTAGCGACGCTGCACCTCCGCAATGATTTGCCGCAAAGGAATGTCTTCCTGCAAACCAGTGCCGATATGCTTTGTCACATGTTGCTTACTCACAGACGCGTAGGCCATTTCATCGCCAATGAGAAAGGCATACCCTTTGCGTCCACGTTTCTCCCAGCAATCAATAGAGGTGTGACGGGCCAAAAAGTAGAGGGCCAATTCGTAGGACTCGCTATTTGTGCCGCCACCACCACCTTCGAGGATGATGTTGCGCAGGTGTTCATCCATCTCCACGCCACTCTCAAATTGTCCGACCTGAAGCGGAACATGATCGCAGGTTGCATCCCCAAAGGCACCGAACAAAATTTGCGGGTCTTGGATATAGCCTTTGACCAGCAAAAGGTTCATCAGTCCCACCAGTTTCTCTTGAAAGACACGTGGAATGTTCCCCATAGAGCCGGTTTCGTCGAAAAGCACGCTAATCGCATTGGAACGAGGATGCGTCTCACTATCACGGCTCTCGCGAAATGCCACCCCTTGAGGATCGAGCGTGGGATGAATCTCCCATTTCCCGCTTGACCTGGCATCGTCGCTGTGCGCAAAGGTACTCTTCCCCGTCGCTTTGCGTACACGCGCAGCCTCTTCATACTCATCAGTTGACCAAATTGTGCCACCCATGTGTGTGATTCCTTTCTTGAGCAAATGCTCCTAAAATGACGAAGACTGTTTCAACGTTCAGGCATAGTAAATTTGTGGAATGTTTTGGAACCCCAGAGACGCTCGATCAGTTCATCAAACGCACGCAGTAAGAG